>CAIUDO010000580.1 GCA_903897935.1 uncultured Pseudomonadota bacterium | reverse complement strand
GGTCATGGCGGGCATGCTGTTGGCGGTGTCGCCGAGCATCATGGACGCGGTCGGCCCCGTCATCGGGTTGTGCGTCGCGACCCAGGTGCTACGCCGGCTCCCCGGCTGACGTGTGCGTTGGCGGCGCGCCGCCCGTGCCCAGCCGGGGGCCGCGGGGCTATGCACTACGGGCGGAGGGCTCGTGATCCAAGCGGTGACGTTCGATCTGTGGGACACCCTCGTCGTCGATGACTCGGACGAGCGGGTGCGGGCGGAGCGCGGCTTACTCGCCAAGATTGACGCGCGCCGCGCCGCGTTCGTCGCCCGGGTCGTCGCCGCCCACCCGAGCCTCGCGAGCGCCGCCCCCGCCGCGTGGGACGGCGCCACCGCCTGGTTCCGGCACTGCTGGAAGGTGGAGCACCACACCCCCCCCGTGCGCGAGCGGGTCGCCCGCGCGCTCGCCGGGTGCGCGCTCGCCGATCTCCCCGATGTCGACGGCCTCATCACCGAGTTGGAGGACATGGAGGTAGACATCCCGCCCGTCCCGGCGCCCGGGGTGCACGCCATGTTGGACCAGCTCGCCGGCGCCTACCGGCTGGGGGTGGTCTCCGACGCGATCGTCACGCCGGGGCGCGGGCTGCGGCGGATCCTCGAGCAGCACGATCTGCTGCGCTACTTCGAGCACTTCGTGTTCTCGGACGAGGTCGGGGCGAGCAAGCCGTCGCCGTCGGTGTTTCGTGCCGCTGCGGCGGGGCTGCGGGTGCTCCCGAGCCAGATCGTGCACGTCGGCGACCGCGAGGCGAACGACGTCGTGGGGCCACACGCCGTGGGCGCCCGCGCCATCTTGTACACGGGCGTCGTCGACCGGGGGGCCGCCGACTCTCGGGCCGACGCGGTCGCGGCGCACCACGACGCGATCCCGCGGATCGTCGCCGGGTGGTCGTCGTGACGCCGGCGTGGATCGACGGCCTCGCCGAGCGGTTCGCCCGGGGCTTCCGTTCAGGGTCGGTCGGCTTGCGTACGGTCGGCCGCGAAGCAGAGTTCCCGGTCGTTCACCCGGACGGCACCGCGGCGCCGATCTCGGAGCTGTGGGGGCCGCTGCAGCGCGGAGGCGGGCTCGACGCGCACCACGAAGGCGACATGATCGTCGGGCTGACCGGCCCCCGCTACGGCTACGCCGCCGAGGTCGGGTTCGGCACCATCGAGCTGGTCGGCGCCCCGTGCCAGGACCTCCACGAGCTCGCGGGCATGCACGACGAGGCGTTCGGGCGCTTGTGCGAAGCGGCGGCCGAGGTCGGCTTTCGGGTGCTCGGCGCCGGCATCCAGCCGGTCACCCCGGCCACCGTGGCGCTGATGACGAAGAAGCGGCGGTACGTCGCGCTCCACGACGCCATCGGGGAGCTTTGGTTGTCGTTCGCGGCGACCGCGAGCGATCAGCTGCACGTGCACATGGGGCGCGAGGAGCTGATCGCGGCCACGAACCTGTGCAACCTGATGGCGCCGGTCGTGGTGGCGCTGTGCGCGAACAGCGCCATCGCCGGCGGGCGCGACCTCGGGGTGTGCAGCGGTCGAGAGCACGAGATGGGCCGCATCGGGGTCGCGGCGGGCCGCCACGGCATGCCGATGGGCCCCGTCGACGGCTGGTCGGGTCACGTCGCGCGGCTGGCGGCGATGGAGTTCCTCGTCGACCGGCGCGGCGACGAGGTCGAGATCGTCGGGGGCACGTTCGCGGAGTGGGTGGAGCGGCGCGGCGGCTTGCCCGACGACGAGGCGTTCCGGGCGTTCCTCGTCCACGAACACTACGTGTGGAACACGGCCCGGCCACGATCGGCGCACGGCACGCTGGAGATGCGCTCGGCGTGCCAACAGCCGATCTCCGAGCACCTCGCGGCGGCGACCTTGTCGCTCGGGCTCGTCCAGTCCGCGCCGGCGCTCGCCGCGTGGATCCGGGAGGTCCTCCCAGCGGATCCGTGGCCGACGATGCGCGCGTGGCACGCCCGGGCGGTGCTGGACGGCCTCGCCGCGCCCGAGCCCATCCCGGACTTCTTGGCGACCGTGCTCGATATCTTGGAGGACGGGCTGATCCAGCGCGGTCGAGGCGAGCAGGCGTACCTGGCGCCGCTGCGCCGTCGGCTGGCCAAGCGCACGAACCCCGCACAACACGCGCGTCAGGTGTTCGCCGACGGTGGCATCGCGGCCCTGATCGAGCACTCGGCGGCATGAGGAGGGTGGAATGGAGCGAGCGCTGCGCGAGAAGGTCCAGGGTGGAGGGCGGATCTCGCCCGTAGAGGCCGCCTGGTTGTACCGCGAGGCCGACGATGCGCTCCTGCAGGAGCTGGCGGGCGTGGTCCGGGCGCGCTTTCACGCCCCGACCGACGCGACGTGGTTGGTCATGGCGATCGTGAACACCACGAACGTCTGCGTCGCCAACTGCGACTATTGTGCGTTCTACCGGAAGCCTGGCGCGCCCGACGCGTACACGTTGTCGATCGACGACATCTGCGCGCGGATCGAGCGCCTGCTCGGGTACGGCGGCACGCTCGTCTCGTTCAACGGGGGCTTTCACCCGAAGCTCCGGCTGTCGGACTACGCGACGCTGTTCTCCGAGGTGCACCGCCGGTTCCCGGGCCTCGCGTTCTACGAGATGACCGTCGCGGAATTCATGTTCTACTGCAAGGTGTCGAAGGTCGACTACGCCGCTGGCGCCGCGATCCTCGCCGCGGCGGGCACCCAGTGGATCACCGGCGGTGGGGCCGAGGTGCTCGCCGAGTCGTTCCGCAAGCGCCACAGCCCGCTCAAGTACACGGTCGCCGACTTCTACGTGGCCCAGCGCGCGCTGGTCGACGCGGGCATCGGCACCACCGGCACGATGGTGATCGGGTTCGACGAGACGCTGG
>CAIUDO010000579.1 GCA_903897935.1 uncultured Pseudomonadota bacterium | reverse complement strand
CTGCTCGGTCGTGGTCCTCTGTGCCTCTGTGCCTCTGTGGTTGGTACGTCCGGCGGCTCGGCGTCAGGCTTCGGCACCTCGATGACGAACCACAGAGGCACAGAGGGTTGCGGAGGAGAACGCATGGGAGGAGCATGTGGCGAGGCGGATGGGCCTTCTTGGGCGCGTCGGTCTTCTGCTCGGTCGTGGTCCTCTGTGCCTCTGTGCCTCTGTGGTTGGTACGTCCGGCGGCTGGGCGTCTGCCCGGTGTCGGCGTGAAGCGTCGGCGTGGGCCGAGGGCGGTGCTGGTCGCCGCGGACGTCGCGCGTCGCTGAGCGCTCCCGCGCAGCGTGGTACGGTCGCCGCGGGAGGCGCCTGCACGAATGGACGACGCGGTCCGGCTGCGCGCGCGCGCCACCTTCAACCCGCCGTGGGGCAGCGGTCGTGCGCTTCGATCCGGCATGTCCGGCGGTGACCGCGCGCTCTCGTGGATTCAGGGCGCCGACCGGCTGCTGTTCACCGGTCGCCCGTGGTCCGGCCGCACCACCGCGCTGATCGGCATCGGACGCCGACTCGCGCTCGAAGGGGTGCCGCCGGAGCGGCTCGGCTGGGCCGAGCTCGGCCACCCGCTGTGGGCCGACGTCACCGCGCGCGACCTGCTCGCCGCGTTCTGCGACCTCGGCGGACCGACCGCGCTCGTGCTCGACGACGTGCCGATCGATCAACTAACGTGGATCGAGCGTTATCGTGGCCCCGTCCGCGTCTTCGCGACAACCAGCCAACGGGCCGACGGCGTGCGTGTGTTGCCGCCATGGACGCTCTGGCACGCCGCCCGGTCGTGGGGCCTCGTCGTGCCCGAGCCCCGCGGCGCATCGCCGGCGGACCTCATCGAAGCAACGTTTCGGGGCCACGATCAGAGCGACGCGCTGCGGGACCCGCTGCGGACCTACCTCACGCTCGGCGGCTTCCCGGCGCTGCTCACGGGCGACGGCGAGCTCGGCCCCCGCGTGGTCGCGGCGCAGCACGCGCACCGCGCGTGGGTGCTCGATCCTACCCTGTACCGACGGGTCCCCCGCGACGCCGGCGTGCGCGAGCCGCAGCAGCTCGACCGCCTGCTCACCGCGCTCGGAGACGCGCCGGGCGCGTTGTTGTCGCCGACCCACCTCGGGGCGCAGATCGGCGTGACCCAGCCCACCCTCGACAAGCACCTCGCCGCGCTCGACGGCGCCGGCCTCGTCGTGCAGCTCCCCGCCTGGTCGCCCGACGGCAAGGCGCGCGGCCGCCGGGTGTTCCTCGCCGACGGCGCGCTGCGCGGCGCCACCCGGCTGCTCGGCGCGCGGCTGCTGACCGACCCCGACGAGGTGGCCCACCTGCTGGTGCACGCGATCGTCAGCCACGCGGTCGCGTGGGCAGACGCCGCAGGCGTGACGATCGGGCACTGGCGCAGCGGTCGCAACGAGGTCGACCTGGTCATCGACCACCCCGAGCACCCGGTCGCGCTCCAGCTCGACGCGTCGCGTCGCGCGTCGTTCGACGGTCTGTACGCGCTGGCCGACGCCCACCCGCGCTTCAAGGACCGGCTCTGGGTGCTGCTGCACCGCGCGCCGCCGACGCACCCGGCGCACCACCCGACGGGCATCGGGCGCTTGCCGACGGTGCCGTTCTTGGCCGCGCTCGGCGCGGTCGCCGACGTCGCCGCGCGCTGACCCGAGCGTCGCCGCTCCGGCCGACGCCAGATAGAGGCTCGCATGGTACCCAACCTCCCTGCCTTGATCGGCGCCGGTCTCGAAGCGATGCCGCTGCAAGCGCTCGCCGCCGCCGCGCGCGTCCCCGTCACCGCGCTCTCAGCCGCCCAGTCGGGCCAGCATGGAGGTTGGAGCGTCGCGATGATCGCGCGCCTCGCGCGCGCGGTCGGCGCCGATCCAACCGAGGTCCTCGCGGGGGGCGGCGTGCCGGCCCCGCGGCTGCTCGCCTTCTTCACCGGCAACAGCGCGACCCTCGACGCCCGCGACCTGCCGGCGATTCGTGGCGCGCTGGCGCGCGCCCACGCGGCGTCGCGCGAAGGCCTGCTCCCGGCGATGCGCTACACGCCGACGAGGCCCCCGCTTCCCACGTGTATCAAGCCGGTTATCGCGCTGCCCAGCGCGTGCGCCGGGACGTCGGGCGGGTAGCCGCGCCGATCACCGAGCTGCGCCCGCTCGTCGAGGGGCAGCTCGGCGTCTGGGTGGAGTTGGCGCCGCTCGTTGGCGCCGCCGACGCGATCGCGGTCGCCGACGCGCGGGGCGCCGCCGTCGTGCTCAACCGCGCGTCACCCGGCACGGAGGCGACGCGGCGACGCTCGCTGGCGCACGAGGTGTGCCACGTGCTGTTCGATCCTCGCGACGACGGCGCGCTGTTCGACAGCGTCGGGCCTCGAGACCTCGACCGCGCCGAGCACGGCCGGGGCGACGTCGAAGAACGCCGCGAGCAACGCGCGCGCGCGTTCGCCGCGGAGCTGCTCGTCCCGAAGGCGGCGCTCGAGCGCCGGTGGCGAGGGCCGCTCACCCCGAGCGCGGCGGGGCACGAAGTGTCGGCGGTCGCGGAGGAGTTCGGCGCGCCGTGGGACCTCACCGTGTATCACGCGTTGAACCACGGGTTCCTGGATTCAGCGACCGCAGACCTCATGCTCGCGACCCGCCCGCCGGTCGCCTGCAGCGGCGTCGTCGGGGGCTCTGCCGCGCGAATCACCGCGACGACGCGCGTCGCCGAGGGTGACCTGAGCGAGGGGCGCGCGCGCGAGATCTTCGGCGAAGATTGGGCCCCATGACCGCGGACCGCCGGTTCGTCGTCGACACCAACGTCTTGATCGCCGCCACGAAGGTCGGCCTGATGAGCGCCCTGACGAGCGCCACGGACTGGTTGGTCACGGAGGAGGTCGCGGACGAGCTCGGGATCGACCGGGAACACGTGCGGGCACGGGTGCGGCCGTCCCCCCCGCACGGCAGCGACGAGGCCTGCTTCTCGTCGGCGCTGGCCACCGGACAGCACGAGTGGAAGCGGTTGGGGCTCGGCGAAGCGGCCTCGATCGCGGCCGCTGTACACGAGCCCTCGCTGGTGTTCGTCACGTGGGACCGCCTGGCTTCGTGGCGCGCGTTGCACGAGCTGAACGGCCGCATTTGGGTGGGACACGCCTAGAGCGCCAATCAACAAACCTCCCGTCGCCTGGCGGCGGGTCCCGCGCGAGGACACCGTCGCTCCTCGGTCACGTGCTCCAGCACGCTCCCTCCTCGCGAACGGCGCGTTCAACTGCGTTGAACGCGCCTCGTCGCCCTCGCCCGGGCCTCGCTCGCCATGCTCGGTCCGGTTTGTTGATTGGCGCTCCTGGCTGCAGTTCATGGTCATCAACAGTCTGTTGTCGACCGAGCAAGCGCGAACCATCGCGGGGGCCGAGAAGACCCGAACCCACCCCGCGTGGTGGCACACCGGAGCTCACCCGTCCAGCGCGGCCTCGACCGCGATCGCCGCGAACCCGACGTCCACCGGGTGACCGGCGTCGGTGAGCCCCGCCCCGACCGCCTCCACCGTGCGCAACAACAGCTCCGGCTGCGTCGTCACCCAACCCATGTGCCCGACCCGGAAGTAGGTGTGCCGAATCGAGGGGTGCAAGCCACCCGCCACGATCACCCCGCGCTTGCCGATCCGCGCCGGCAGGTCGGGGCCCACCCCCTCCGGCAACCGAATCGCGGACAGCGTGTTGGCCTCCGCCCCCGCCTCTGGCAGCAGGTCCAGCCCGAGCGCCGCCCACCCGGCCCGCATCGCGGCACCCATCCGCTCATGCCGCGTAAAGACCGCCTCCATCCCTCGCGACGCGCCGTCGTCGGCGTCGAGCAGCTCCCCGAGCGCGACGTCCAACGCCGGGATCAGGGTCGTCGCCGGGGTGGCGAAGTAGCTCGGCCGCCCGGCCTCGTACGCCTCGAAGATCGGCTGCCACACCATCCAGTCGAGGTACAACGCGGGTGGCATCCGCAGCCGCTCCCGGGCCCGCCACGCCGCCGGAGACACCACCGACAGCGCGAGCCCGACCGGCAACCCGATCGCCTTCTGGGACGCGGTCAGCGCGACGTCGACGCCCCACGCCGCCATGTCCAGCCGCTCCCCACCCGTCGCGCACACCCCGTCGACGACCACGAGCGCGCCGGCCTCCTTCGCGGCAGCGGCCAGCGACGGCACGTCGACGCGAACGCCCGTCGAGGTGTCGACGTGGGTGAGGCAGACGACGCTCGGCGGCGGCCCGGCCTGCAGCTCGGCCCGCAAGGCGTCGGCGCCGATCGCGGCTCCAGGCTCGGCCCGAACGCTGCGCGCGCGCCCCCCGCGCCGGGTGACGATCTCGGCGATCCGATCCGAGAAGTACCCGGTGTTGACGACCACGACGGCGTCTCCGGGGTCGACCACGTTGGCGATCGCCTGCTCCATCGCCAGGGTCCCGCTGCCGGCGAGCACCATCGGCTGGTGCGCCGCGTCCGCGCCCCAGACGGCCCGCATCCGGCCGAGCGCCGACCCGAAGCGCTCGATGAACGCCGCGCTGACGTGGCTGGGCGGAGCGATGGACGTGGCGGCCAGGACCGCGGGAGAGACCTCGATCGGGCCAGGGACCATCAACAACGGCGTCGCGGACATGCGCCCTCCAGCGAACGCAGTCTAGCCGGCACGTCGCCCGGTTACCCACCCGGCATGGTCGACGTGCTGATCTACGGCGGTGGCTTCGTCGCGCGGGCGCTCGCACGCGGCCTCACCCGCGCGGGCGCGTCGGTGCATCGCGTCGACGACCTCGATCGGGCGCCTGTCCCCGCGGTCGCGCTGCCGATCCACCCCGAGCCGCCCGCTCGCTTCCTGTACGCGCTCGGCGCCGACCGCGGCCAGGAGGTCGTCGCGTTCGCCGCCGCCGGCCTGGCACGCACCCCTGGGTTCTCGCCGGTCGGCGCCGACTGGCTGACCGACGACCCCGCCGACCTCGACGCCTGCCGCGCGCTCGGCGTCGCCGCGGACCCGGTCGACGGCGGTCTGCGCCTGACCGGGGCCGGGATCGTCACCCCGTCCGGCGCGCCCGAAGGCAGCGTCGGACCCGAACCGGTCCCGGCGGAGGTGACGATCGTAGCCACCGGCCGGGTGCCCCCCACCCTCACCGCGTGGTTCGATGACGTCCTGATGCCCGTCCGCTGGCAGCGTGTGGCGTGGCCCGGCATCGCCGGGCCGGCGGTCCCACGGATCTCCCGCTTCGGGAGCGTGATCGCGACGGGCCCGACCCTCTGCGTGACCGGCGCCCAGTGGGCCGAGCCGCACCTCGGGGTCGGCGACCGCGACCCCGTGACGACCCCGGCGGTCCTCGGCCGCTTGCGCGCGCTCGCCGCCCAGGACCACGGCGCCGACCCCGCCGCCTCCGACGCCGGCGCCGCCTCGATCACCTGGGCGTCGTGCGACGGCTTGCCCGTCGTGGGACCCCTGCCCGGCCGGGCCCGGCTCATCGCGTGCGTCGGCTTCGGCGCCGCGGTGCACACCTACGGTCAGGCCGCCGCGGACGCGCTGATCGACGGCCTGACCGGCCGCGACGGGCTCGCCGCTCCCGCCTGCTTCTCGTCCCGCCGCTTGTTGTCGCGATAACGCCCCGAACCACCGGAGCCTCCGCATGATCCCCACCCTCGTCGCCGCGCTCGCGTGCGCCCCCACCAAAGAGACCGCCTCGGTGGTGCCCGGCCCGTCGATCACCGACGTCAGCCTGTTTCAAGCGGTAGAGGTGCCGTTGTGGGCCAGCGGCGCGGTCGTGGCCACGAGCGACCGAACCGCCCCGGTGGTCGCGTCGCGAGACGCCGTCGTGCGCGCGCGCCTCGACCTGCCCGCCAGCTTCGCGGGGGGTGACCTCACCCTCGAGCTCACCGTGGCGACCGATGACACACAGTCCTTCCAGGCCACCGCGCCCGCCGGTGAGGACCTGGTCGTGTCGATCCCCGCGAGCGCGCTGCCCGCTGACGCGTCGTGGTCCGCCCGCCTGCTCGAGGGAGGGACCGAACACGACCGGGTGGGAGATACGCCCCTCGACGCGGTCGCGACCGGTCCGCTGAAGATCAAGCTCGTCCCGTTCGAAGTGAACGGGTTCGTGCCCGACACCTCGGCCGCGGTGGTGGAGGGCTACCGCGCCGCGTTGTGGGCGACCTACCCCGTCACCGAGGTGCTGATCTCCGTCGCCGACGTGGTGCGGTGGGGCGGCGAGGCCGACCTCGGCGACATCAACGTCGAGGTCGGCGTGCTGCAAGAGCAGGCGATGTTCGCCGGGACCGAAGGTTGGGACGTCTACTACTACGGGATGGTCACCGGCGTCGCCACCCGAGACGAATTCGAAGGCATCACCGGCACCAGCGAGGGCGGCGCCAGCGGCGAGACGCCGGTCCGTGCCTACTTCGCGACCGGCGCGGCGTTCGCGGACGACCTGTCCGAAGACACCCTCATCCACGAGATCGGGCACACCCACCGCCTGATGCACACCCCATGTGACGGGGAGGACGACCCCGACCCCGATTACCCCCACGAAGGCGGCGTCATCGGGGTCGAAGGGTATGACCTGCGCACGGGCACGTTCGTCTCGGCGGACTCGATGGACCTGATGACGTACTGCTACCCGCGCTGGGTGTCCGACTACAGCTACGCCAGGCTCGCCGCCCACGTGGCCCTGGCCCAGACCTTCCAGGGCTACGACTGACAGCTACCAGCTCCGGCTGCTGTGCGTCTCACCGTGGCACGTGCCCGTGCAGCGGCCCCCCGCGTAGGTCATGCTCGGGACCAACAAGATGTCCTTCTCCCCGTCGGCGTGCTGCGCCGGGTCGATGATTGTCGACGTACCCGCGACGGTCGCGCCGTGGCACTCGCTGCACAGCAGGCCCTCGTCGATGTGCTTCTCGTGCTCGCCGCTCATACGGTCCCAGGCGTCTTCGCCGGACGTGATGTCGGCGTGGCACGCGTCGCACTCCGCGGAGCCCGTCGCGACGGTGACCGAGCCGGTCGTCTGCCCGTTGCCGTGGCAGTACAGGTTCGAACAGGAGGACGGCGTGTAGCTCCCGAGCGACGACAACCCCGCGGTGAAGTTGACCTCCGACACCGCGGGCGTCGCGTCGCCGAGGAACAGGTGCCCGATCGACAGCACGTCGGTCGGCTTGACGTGGCACTCGGTACAGTCATGTTGCAGGTGGATGTTCGTGGTGACGTGCGCGGTGTGCGGCGGGAACGTGATCGACGCGGGATCGCTGTTGCCGTCGATGTCGCGCGGGGGCGCGCCGTCCGGCGTCTCGTCGCCGCCGTGGCAGAACGTGCAGTCGGTGCGCCAGCCCTTCGTGTGGCAGGTGTCGCACGACACACCGACGTCGCCCCCCATCAGATCGTCGCCGTGGCACGTGACGCACTGTTGGGTTTGTAGCTTCGCCTCCAGGCCGTGCACGTCCGGGCTCTCGAAGCCGTCCGGGTGGTAGCCAGCGGGGGCGCCGGTCTCGGTCTCGATGGGCCCGCCGCACACGTCGAGCGCGCCCTCGGCGATCCACGTCTCGACGACGAGCACGTCTTTGGCCGGGAGCAGGCCGGTCATCGGCATGACCGCGCCCTCGTCGGCCGTCATCGTGCCCTGGAGCTTGACGAGCAAGAACGACCCGGTGGGGTCGCCCGGGACCACCAGCGTGCGCCCGGCGTATTGGCTCGACACGTTGACCAGCGCGGCCCACGGGTCCGTCTGCAGGTCGAGGCCGCCGAGCACCGACGCGGCGCTGTGGCAGCCCAGACACTCCGCCCGGATGAGCTGCTGCACGCCGCACCACGCCTCGTCGCCGTTGAGGGACGTGTCGGTGTCGGTGTCCGTGTCGGTGTCCGTGTCGGTGTCGGTGTCCGTGTCGGTCGGCGCCGTCTCGACCTTGGTGGCGCCGCGGCACGCGACGAGCACGAACAACAGAAGGGCCTGGGTCGGTCGCATCATGACTCCCTCGCGCGGTAAGCTAGCGCACCATTGACCGGTCGGGAACCCACGCGGCGCGTGGGTCAGCGCCTCCGGCTCCGAAAATCCCTCATGGAAAGGAAGTCTCGGCAACCCAGGGGTCGGCCATCAAACGACAAACATTAGAGCAGCATGAGGCGCAGGTGAGCGACCCCCAACCCAACGGCTCGTTCGAGCGCTAGCAGCCTGAAGGGCATTGCGGACCGAGCCCGCTGAGCGAGGCCCGTGCGAGGGCGGCGAGGCTCGGTCAACGAAGTTGACCGAGCCGTTCGCGAGGAGGGAGCG
>CAIUDO010000578.1 GCA_903897935.1 uncultured Pseudomonadota bacterium | reverse complement strand
CTCTGTGGTTCGTCATCGAGGTGCCGAAGCCTGACGCCGAGCCGCCGGACGTACCAACCACAGAGGCACAGAGGCACAGAGGACCACGACCGAGCAGAAGACCCGACGCGCCCAAGAAGGCCCATCCGCCTCGCCACATGCTCCTCCCATGCGTTCTCCTCCGCAACCCTCTGTGCCTCTGTGCCTCTGTGGTTCGTCTTCGAGCTGCAGAAGCCGGCACGGTCGGGAGGGGCCTGCGTCGAGCCCGACGCTCGTACGTGGCGACTTGAGCATAAATGATGTTTATGCTGTCCGACGGTAGGCCAGCCGCAGCCACCGGTTGGGCGGCCCGCGCGCCGCACGTCTCGACGGGTCGACCGGCGCTCGCGACGTTGAATCCTGACCTATCGACGTTCGGCGGCGCACCTCGGCGCGCGGCCCGCACCATGGACGGGCACTGGAGGCCCCGTGGGACCGTCCGACCGTACCTTCCGCAAGATCAACACCGTCGCCCCGGCGGTCGACGCCACCATCGCCCCGAAGGCGGCCGACGCCGTCGCCGCGCACACCAGCTTTGGCAACGCGTTCGTCGGCCGCGCGCTGGGCGGCGAAGAGGGCACGCTCGGCCAGTCCGTCGTCGCGAAGATCGCGCGCGACGCCAAGGGCATCGGCCTCTCGCCCGAAGAAGAAGCCGAGCGCGAGGCGCTGCGGTCGATCCCGAGCGGCGGCGGCGAGAAGCTGCCCGACGACGTGCGGGCGCGCATGGAAGCAGCGTTCGGGCACGACTTCGACCACGTGCGGATTCACAAGGGCTCGGACGCCGCGGCCTCGGCGCGCGCGCTGCACGCGCACGCGTATGCCATCGGGGCCGACGTCTTCTTCAGCAGCGGCGCGTTCGCCCCGGGCACGCCGTCGGGTGACCGGCTGCTCGCCCACGAGCTCACCCACGTCGTTCAGTCGGATGAAGGCAGGCTCCCGCGCAGCGGCGGCGTGTCGTCCCCGACCGACCCGCACGAGCTGGAGGCGTACGCCAACGAAGACCGGGTCCTCGCCCAGCTCCCGGCGGTCGGCGCGTCGATTGAGGCGCCAGCGTCGGTGTCGTCGGGGTTCGACGCCTCGACGACCACGGCCACCGCGACGTCGTCTGCTCCCGAGGTCGCGGCGCCCGCGGCCGCCGTCGACGGTGCATCGGTGTCGCGCGACCCGACGCCGGCGACCAGCCAACAAGCGCAAGAGCAGACCACCGGCGAGGCGCCGACCGACCTCGAGCGCGGCGACGTCGTGCGGCTGGACGACGGCTCGCTCGCGGTCGTGCTCGGCTCCCCGTCGCGTACGTCGGACGGCTCGATCGAGGTCGAGCAGGTCGGCGGGCGGGCCCGCGTGGTGCCGACGGACGGCCTCGAGGTCGTCGACAGCATCGAGCGCGGCGAGGGCATCGTCGCGGGCAGCCTCGCGCTCGGCTTGTGCGGGGACGCGTGGGTCGACGTGCTGATCCTCGAGGTCATCGAAGGGGCGGTCGACGCGTCGGTGGAGGGCGGCCCGTCGCGACGCACGGTCGAAGCCGTCAAGATGTCGACCGGCACCCGCGCCGACCTCGACACGCGCGTGATCGCGGTCTCGGCGACCGGCGTCGCTGGCCCGAACGACCCGACGTACCTCCCGGGCGCCGAGGTGTACGTCAAGATGGACGCCGAGCACTGGAAGCGCGGACAGATCGTCACCGCGGAGCGCCCGCTCGAGGGCCCGGTCCCGGTCGTCGGCGAAGAAGGCGGCGCCGACGGGTTCACCTACCAAGTGTACCTGGAGTGGTCCGACCGCTGCGAAGAGCGCACGGTGGCCTCCGACGAGCTGCACGAGGCCGACCCCCAGACCGTGCCCGGCCCCACCTACAACCAAGACCCAGGTGAGCCCACGCCCGACGTGCCGATCGACCAGGAGGTCACGGCGCCCCAGGTCGACGCCCCGACAGAGGGGGGCCCGGGCGGCGAGACGTCGGGTGACCCGGCGGTGAGCACCGAGCCGGTGGCCTCGGAGCCGGTGGTCGCGCCCACCGAGGCCGCGCCCGCGTCGACCCCGATGATCCCCCCGCGCGCGCCGATGTCCCTGCCGGCGGTGACGTCGATGGCGACCGACCTCCCGGCCGTGTCGTTGACGTCGCCGGTCCTCGAGCCCGCCGAGACCGCGTTCGTCGAGGAGCAGACCGGCATCCCGGTCACGGAGAACCTCGCGACCGTCCAGTCCGACATCGACAGCCTCGTCACCTCCACCCAAGACGATCTCGCGTGCACCCTCGCCGACGCCCAGTCGACGGCGGGTCAGGCGGACGCGGTCATCACCCAGGCGGCGACGAGCTTCGACGCCGCGATGACGACGCAGCAGTCGACGATCGACAGCGCGGCGACCACCTCGATGTCGACCGCTACCACCGCCGTCGACACCGCCGTCACCACGGTCGACGCGGCTACCGACACCGCGATGTCGACGGTCGATCAGGTCGCGACGACGTCGTCGCAGGCGCTCGAGACACGCGCCACGACGATCCAGGCCGACATCCAGGCCCGCACCGCCACCTACGCGGCCGCGTTCGACGCCGCCCTCGAGACCCACAAGGTCGCGCTCCGGACCCGCTTGATCGGCACGATCGAGGTCATCGAGAACGAAGCGACCACGCAGGAGAACGAAGCGAAGGCCCAGGCCCGCGTGGGGGGCTCCTCCGGCGCCGAGACCCGCGCCGAGGAGGTCGCCGGCAAGCTCGCCGAGGTGGGGGTCAAGAAGCGCTACACCCAGGCCATGCGCACCCTCGTCGACACCGTCATCGGGCGCATCGACGCGATCAAGGGCGACCCGATGCGGCTCATCGCCGGTGGGTTGACCGCGCCCACCCTCGACGATCTCATGCCGGCGCGCGCCCACTACGACCAGTGGCTGGCGACCCAGCAGCAGACCACACGCACCCAAGCCGACGCCGCCCGCACCGAGTTCCAGACCCTGACCAGCCGGCAGGCGGCGACCCACGACGCCAACACCACCGCCGTGCAGCAGTCGACGGCCACCACGCTCGACCAAACGTCGACCGCGGTCACCCAGGCCGCCGACGACCTCGCGACCGAGAACGAGACCCAGAACCAGGCCGTCACCGCCGACGTCGCCGCCGACGGGCAGCAGTCCCTCGACGCCTTGAACCAGACCGTCGGGCAGTCCTCCGAGACCCCACTCCACCCGGTGTGGTCGGCGTACGTCGCCGAGTACCGGGCGCAGCAGGAGCAGCGCCAGCGGGAGGTCGCGTCGGCGCTCGAGACGGGGTCGCAGGAGCGGGCGTCGCGGACCGACGCCGCCGTCACCGAGACGATGTCGACCGTGCAGGATCAGGCCAGCCAGACGATGTCCGCGCTGCAGTCGGACACCGACGCGTTCAACCAGTGCGTCGCCGACGACGCGAGCGCGCTGACCAGCTCGGTGATGACCAGCCAGCAGTCGATGATCCAGTCGACCGTCGACATCACGACCGCGCAGGCGACCGCGCAGGACGAGGAGGTCGTGCAGCTCGACGCGGACGCGCAGGCGTACGTCAACGAGACCGTCAACACCACCATGACCACCTTCACGACCGGGGTGGACCAGACGTTCGAGGCGCTCGCGAACCGGATGCAGGAGGACCTGCGCGGGGCCGCCGACCGCGGAAAGGAAGCCGAGCGGGCCGATCGTACCCGCCGCGCCGACGGGTGCCGGCGCGCCGCCGAGCACACCTGGGGCACCGACGAAGAGCTGTACATGAACTCGTTGTCCGGGGTCACCCCCGTCCAGGGGTACGCGCTCCAGAACGAGTACGCGACGCAGTACAGTGAAGGTCTCCGGTGGCGCATCGACGACGAGACGAGCGGCTCGCTGCGCACGTCGTTGTTGGCGTGGACGGTGGGCGACGAAGGCGCGGCGGTGCGCGCCGCGATGGACTACGCGGCGAACTCGTTCTGGGGGCCGGACGTCGCGGTCACCGAGGCGGCGCTCCGCGGGCTGTCGGACGAGGGTCGGCAGGCGCTGCAGGGCGACGAGCAATTCGAAGCGAACCGCCAGCGCATGCTGGTGCGCTGTCAGACCGACCGGTTCATCCCCGATCAGAACGACACCGACGCGCTGCGCACCCTGTCGGACATGAGCCAGACCAAGGAGCAGGCCACCCTGATGGCGGACGCCATCCGGCTCGAAGACTGCTTCAACCGGATGGGCACCGACGAGGCCGGGGCGTACCGCATCCTCGGCACCCGCGACGCGGCGGGCAACCAGCGGCTCGCCGAGGCGTACGCGCAGTACACGTACGAGCGGCAGAACGCCGGCATGCGGTGGGCCGACCTGTCGCCGGAGGAGAAGCAGCGGCGCACGCAGTCGGCGCTCCGCGACGACATCGACGGGGACATGGACGGCAACGAGCAGACCCGCGCCCAGGCGCTGCTCGTGGGCGACCGCGGGCTCGCGCGCGCGGCCCAGCTCCGCGAGTCGGCGCGGTGGACCAACGACCCGGACGAGGCCCTCGCGGCGATGGACAACCCGGACTTGATGGGGGGGGCGACCTACCTCGACCGGGTGCAGGCGTACCAGAACCAGGCGAACTTCCTGCAGGGCATGCAGCGGGACACGTCGGAGATGTCGTTCGCCGACATCCAGGCCGCCGGGTCGGCGGGCTCCCAGCGTGCCGCGCTCGACGGCTTTCAGGCCAACCAGACCGCCACCGGCGCGTGGCTCACCCGTGAGTTCGGCGACACCAACACCGGCCCGGTCGGCAACGAAGACACCGACGCGATCGTGAACCGGATGCTGCAGCAGAAGCTGCTCACCGGGCAAGCGAACGCCGAGGATCTGTTCGCGTACGGGGTCGACACCACCGGCACCCGCGAGAACTACGTCACGCAGGCGCTCCAGCAGATCAAGGCCGAGCCCGACGTCAACGTGCGCCTGACCCGACTCGTGCGCCTCGGCGGGTACTGCTCGCAGTTCATCGCGACCCACCGCGACCCGGACATGATGCAGGCGCAGCAGCGCGCAGCCACGGGTATGGCGCGGCTGCCGAGCTACCTCACGACCCAAGCCGCGCAGAGCCACCCCGGGTTGCACGGCGCGATCCAGAACGTCATCATCGTGCTCGACTACGAGAGCGACGGCGGCGAGCAGTTCGACTTCGAGCTGCTGCTCGCCGAGGCCGCCGCCCGGTCGGACAACGTGACGGACCACTGGGAGGTCGCCAAGCAGCGCTTCCTCAACATGCTCGACGCCGACGACCTCGAGGAGTATCGCAACGACGCCGAGGTGCAGGCGTTCCGCAACCAGGACGTGCGGGCGATCGTAGACGGTGAGACCCGGTCCGCGCGCGGGGAGGGCGAAGATCAGCTCCACGAGGGCATCGGCGACGAGCACGAGAAGCTGCTGGCCGCGCACACCCTCAACTGCGAGGCGTTCTACAACGCGGGCCGCGGCGTCTGGTACGACGACGAGGGCTGGCTCATGACCGGGCCGGATGGGCGCACCACGGCGGAGGCCGCGGAGCAATTCCGCCTGTTCCAGGTGATGTGTGGGCGCGTCGAGCGCGCCGCGACCGACCTCAACGCCGCCAACCAGTCGTTGTTGTCGATCATCGCGACGGTGGTGTCGGTCATCGCGGGCATCGCGATCACGATCGTGAGCCTCGGCGCGGCGTCGGCGGCGGCGGCGGGCATGATCTGCGCCGCCATCACCCTCGCGGCGGGCGCCATCAACATCACCGCCAAGTACATGGTCCTGGGGGACCGGTACGGCAACGAAGACTTCCTGACCGACCTCGCGAGCACCCTCAGCGACGCGGTGCTCAACCTCGCGACGATGGGCATGGGTAAGGTCGCCGGTATCGCGAGCGTGATGGACGACTGGGTCAAGGCGGGGGGGGGCACCCTGTTCCGCGTGCTCGTCGCCGAGGCCGCGAAGAGCGTGCCGCAGGAGGTCAAGAACATCCTCATGAACGAGGACTTCTGGCGCGGCGAGCACATCGATCGGCTGATGCTCGACGGGCTGCTGCATGTCGCGCAGGGGACGCTGGCTGGCACCGCGTCGCACTACACGAACGTGGGCCTCGGGGTGCGCAACGCCCAGGATCGGTTCGGGCAGTCGCTCGAGAACGGCGTCGACAGCGTGATCCGGGTGCTGACGGACCCGAACAACTGGAACGACGACATGGGGTGGCAGCTCCTGCGCTCGTTGGGCGAGTCGGCGGCGTCGGGTGTGCTGGCGGGGCGGATCACGTCGCACATGGCGACCCGGTTGAACAACCGCTCGTCGCTGTCGGACTCGGACTGGTCGCGCATCGCGGAGCTCCCGAGCGACGTGCGCGCGACGATGCTCGCGAACCTCAACGAGACCCACCGCACCGCCCTGCTCACCCGGGCCGCGCAGGGGTCCGAGATCCATATGCAGATCGCCGCGCAGCTCCCCGGGCAGGGGGGCCAAGGCCCCGGCGACGCTCCCCCGGTGCGCGACGACGCGCCGCCGGTCCGGGACGATGCGCCGCCGGTCCGGGACGACGCGCCGCCGGTCCGGAACGACGCGCCGCCGATCCGAGACGACGCGCCGCCGATCCAGGACACGCCTCCGGTCCGCGATGACGCCCCGCCCGTGCGCCAGGACACGCCGCCGGTCCGGGACGACGCGCCGCCGGTCCGGGACGACGCGCCGCCGATCCAGGACACGCCGCCGGTCCGGGACGACGCGCCGATCCGCGACGACGCCCCGATCCGCGACGACGCGCCCCCCGTGCACCAAGACACGCCGCCGGTCCGCGACGACGCGCCGGTGCGCGACGACGGCCACCCGGTCGTGGACGACGCCGACGCGTACTCCGATCACCTCGTGCTCAACGAGGTTATCCGGCAGATGGAGCAGGGCACCCTGACCCGCGAGCAAGGCGACTACGTCGTCGCGGGCGCCACCGCCCAGGAGCGCGCCGACCGGCTCGCCACCCTCCTGAACGGCGCGGGAACGGGCCCCGTGCACCCGAACGCCGACGGCCACGCCGCCGCGATCCCGGGCTCCAGCTTCCAGGGAGACTCCCGGCCCGGAGGGGCGGATCGGGAGGCTGTCACGGCCACGGTGACGTCGGTGCTGCAGAACCTCGCCGGCAACGGCGTGACGGTGAACGCGTCGTCGATGACCGGCACCATCACGATTGACGGGCACCCACCGAAGGCGTTCCGGGTCGAGGTGGGGGCGACCACCGACGGCGCCGTGGCGTCGTACGTGATGCGTGGCGACGAGATCGTCATCATCGTGTCGGAGGGCGCGATGGACCACCACGTCGAGCGGGCGCTCGCCCACGAGCTCGCCGAGGTCAGCCACGTCTTGCGCACCAACACGCCGGACGCGTCGACGCCGGACCTGCTGGTGGACGGCGGGGCCGGCACCGGCGGCCTGTCGCCGCACGACGTCGGCCGCATCGCGGAGATCGAGGTCTTGCTCCGCCAGATGGAGAACCCGCCGCACGGGGTGGATCGGCAAGAGCTCGCGCGTGAGCTGAACATCCTGCTCGATCACCTGGGCATCCGCGCCAGCGACACCGACCAGTTGGCGTTGATCCGGAACCACCTCGGCGCCGACTCCGCGGTCGTGAGCGGCATCGAGGCGCACCTGCACGGCGCGGGCTCACTCGACGGGCGCCAGCGGGTCGTCAACGACGAGCTGCAAGCGATGGTGGATCGGGGAGAGATCTCCGAGGAGCAGGCGGCGCGTATCCGCGGTGAACCTCCGTTCCAGGAAGCGGACGTGCGCGAGCAGGAGCGCCGCCTCGCGATCCAGAAGCAGAACGTGCAGACCCTCGCAGCCCAGGCGGCCGCCGACCAGGCCTACACGCAGAGCGTGCAGGATCAGGCGGTCGCGCGTCATCTGTGGTCGATCATGCAAGGCGGCGACCCCGTCGCTGCCGCGCAGGCGCGGGAGCACTGGGACCGGTTGCCGGCCGAGATCCGGGACAACTTCGACCCGACCGCCGCCCCGGTCGTGCACCAGCAGGGCTCGCTGGGGTCGGGCTTCGCGGGCACCTCGTCGGCGCTCGCCAGCGGCGGCTCCATCGTGATCGGCATGCCGTCGCCGGTTCGGCAGGCGCCCGGCCGCCTCGGCCAGGGGGCGGGCGACAGCGAGGTCGTGGGGGGCAACCACCAGATGCTCGACACCGCGCCTGGCTCACCGGTGGCGTCGGACGTGGGGGCGGACCGGTTCATGCTCGCGCGCGATCACGGTGAGAACGTCGATCTCAACCGCGCCGAGGCCGGCATCCCGCAGCTCCAGATGATGGCGTCGGGGCCGATCGAGACCCGACCCGCCGACGCGACCGACTGGCCCGAGGGCGCGCGGGTGCGCATCCCGTTCGACATCCCGAACCCGATGGACCCGACCGGGCCAAAGATTCGTCACTACGAGTACTTCGCGAACCTCGACGTGACGATCGGGGCGGGCACCCAGACCATGCTCCCGCAGCTCGCGGGCATGGACAACGCGCTGACCGCCGGGTGGGACTTCGGCAGCCAGGTCCAAAGCGGGGGCGATCTCGCCGTCATCGGCGGCGGGCCGACCGCCGCGTGGGCGTCCGAGCAAGGCGTGATGGGGGGGGCCAACGTCACGTGGCTGGCCCGTCGCCCGACCGTCTCCCGCGAGAACGTCGCGCACACCGCGACCCCCGAGGCCATCGTGTCGCGCCGCGCCGAGCTGCAGGGCAACCTCGACAACGCGACGACGGCCTACGAGCGCTGGCACGCCGAGCGCGCGCTGCGGGTGTTCGAGAACGACGTCGTCATCGCGGACCTGCGGCGGACGATCAACGATACGAACGCCTCCGAGGGCGACCGCCAGGCGGCGATGGCGCGGCTCGACCAGCTCACGTTCCAGCCGGCGGCGCTGCCGCGGCAGTTCGCGCCGGGTGGCGCGATGCACGAAGACACGCCGATCGAGCGGATCACCTACGACGACGCCGACGTCGAGAGCATGACGCAGCTCCCCGACGGGCGCATCGAGATCCGGCTGCGTGGGCGCGATCCGATCATCGTGAACCAGGCGGTGTCGGCGATCGGGCAGACGAACCAGTCGGGGGCCATGCTGACGCAGTTCGCGGGCAAGATGGTCCCGATCTGGGGGCCGTACGACGCGGTCAACGGCTACTACCCGATCCTCGGGTTCCAGGATCCGACGTCGGGGGTGCGGCTGATGGGCGCGGCGACGGGGTCGAGCCCGGCGAACGCGCGGTTCCTTGAGGCGCTGCTGGCGGCCAACCTGACCGACCCGAGCGGGCGTCGCGTCACGGTCACGGACGTGCACGACATCATGCAGTTCCACGCCGACCATCAGGCCGTCGACTCGCGGGGCGTGCGCGGGGGCTTCGCGCACACCCAGTGGATGATCGAGCAGGCCAACCGCCCGGCCGAAGACGCGTCGGCGGGTACCGGCGACAGCAACAGCACCGAGGCGGGCCTGTGGGATCGGGTCCGGAGTTGGTTCGGGGGCACGTCGAACCAGGAGAGCTCCAACGTCGCCCCCAACACCGACGGGGCGGTGGTCGACGCGCCCCCCCCGGTGACGTCGGCGGACCTCCGCGGCACGCTGCCGGGGTCGAACGTGCTGGTGCAGCCGGCCTCGGGCTCCGAGGTGCGGGTGACCCGCGCCGGGGACAACGTGCTCGTCGAGGTGCCGGCCGGCATGTCCGCCGACGACGCCCGCGCCGCGATCACGCGCCTGTTGGGCAGCGAGTCGCAGGCGATCCAGACGGCGACGCAGGGGGCATTCCCAGGGAACGTCGCGGTCACCCGCACTACCGGCGACGACGTGTCGTACCACCGCAACGCCGACGGGACGTACCGAGTCGACGTCCCGTACGGGATGGCCCCGGACGCCGTCGCGGCGCGTCTGGCGACGCTTCGTCAGGAGGCCTCGGCGGCGCTCGCCGGGACCACCGACACGGGCGCGCTGAGCAGCCAGCAGAACGTTGTCGTCGGCGCGCCGTTCGACGACGTCGCGGCTGGCCAGGCGATGCTGAGCGCGCTCACGCGGGGCGATCGCACGGCGCTCGCCGCGCTCGGGGTCGCGGAGCTGCCAGAGACCTTCACGTCGGGAGGCCAGACGCTCACGGTGCAGCAGATCGAGTGGGGTCTCGGCCAGCTCCCGGACGGGCGCGTCGTCATCATCCGGGGTGAGCCCGGGCAGGTGAACTGGGGCGGGTTCCCCGACTTGGTGTCGTTGGCCCACTCGCACCCGACCGGCAACGCGGGCACGGGTGGCCTGCGTCCGCTGGACGTGTCCCGGGGCGGCACCGTCGACCAGGTCCTGACCGCTGGGAACAACGCGGCGGCGCTGCTTCCGTCGCCGGGTGACCTCCGCTACGTCGACGCCCGCGGCATCCAGAACCACGTCGTGCACACTCCCTACCGGTACGATCCGCAGACCGGCACGCTGCAGGCGGCGGGCTTCGAGGGCGATCTCCCGAGCGTGAGCATCACGATCGTCGAGACGTACCGGACCCCCGATGGCGCGTTGCGGGCGAGGATCGAGATTCAAGGCGGTGGCCAGACGATCTGGAGCGGCGACATCATGGCGACCGGCCTCGGCTGCTGCATGCCACTTCCCGGAGGTCTGTGAGATGGCGACCCTCTTCGCGGGTCGCTTCGAGGCGACGGAGTGTGTGGCGGGCACGCCGCATTGGGGCGCGTTCCGGGTAATCGACCGGGAGGGTGGCCTCCCTTGTATGCTCTCGGTCGCGGTACCCCCCTCGGAGCCGGCGCGGCTGGCCAGGCGGCTCGGCTTGCCGGCGGTCCCGGGCATCGCGCCGCTGCGCCATGCCGGGCCGGCGAACGGTGGCGGGGCGGACACCTGGATCGTCGTCGAGGAGGCGCCGTCGGGCGCGCCCGTGCGTGTCGGCGTGGGGGCAGCCGCGAGCGCGGCGATCGGGGCCGGCCTGGCGCGGGCGGTCGCTGGCCTGCACGCGGCGGGGTTCGCCGCCGGTGGCCTGCACCCGAGCGTCGTGTACGCCCACGAGGGCAGGTTCACGGGGGTCGCGCCGCGGCACGTGCTGCTCGTGGCGGCCGCCGCTACCGAGTGGCGCCGGCCGATCTACGAGCCAACGTGCTTCTCGCCCGAGCGGCTCCAGGCCGAGGGGCCGCCGACCCCTGAAGGGGACGTGTTCGCCATCGGCGCGATCGTAGCGTGGCTCGCGACGGGGGTGCCCCCCTTCGGGGTCACCGCGATGGAGGAGCTGCGCAGCCACCTCCTCGGAGTTCGGCCTGCTGGGCTGCCCGGGTCGTTGGCTCCGGCGCTCGCCGCGGCGATGGCCCCCAACCCCGCGGACCGCCCGTCCGCAGTGGCGCTCGCGAGCCTCCTGTCGGCCTGAGCGTGTCGTGCGGCGCGACCTTCGTCGCGCGTCGGACCCATAGCGATGCCCGTCGGAGGGGTTGATGCGCGACGCCGTGGTGGTGTGTGAGCTCGGGCCGAACCCGGCGCCGATCAGCGAGCTCGTACAGGCGCTGCGGGTTCAGCGCGATCTGCGCGTCCGAGCGTTGTTCTTGCTCACGAACGCGCACGGCGAGAAGTACCTGCACGAGCTCGACTACGCCCTCCGCATGTTCGCGCAGGTGTACGGCGAGGCGCCCGTGTACGCCCCGCTCGCGTACGCGTGGCTCCCCGACGGCGCGCGCGCCGAGCACGACCGCACGCCCGAAGAGTCCGCGGCGTGGATGCAGGCGCGGTGGGCCAACGTGCTTCGGGCGACCGTGGCCGCCGGCGACGACCCCGTCGTGTTCGCGATCGCCGCGAACCGCGAGCGCAGCGTGCTCACCACCGCGATGTACACCCTGCTCGCGCGGCCGGGCGACCTCTGCTTGGACGTGCGGGTGAGCGACGAGCGCGTGAAGGGCGCGAAGGCGGGGTTCTTCTTCCCGACGCAGCCGGCGCCGTGCCGCGCCGCCGACGGCAGCGTGATCGACCCGGCGTCGGTCGTGGTCACGCTCGTCGCGCTCGAGCTGCCGCGGCTGCGCCCGTTCCTCGGCGCGGACGCCCCGCCGTCGTACGAAGCCGCGCTCGCGCTGGCGCAGGGGCGTGTGGACGCGGCGGCGCCGCCGAGGGTGGTGGCGGACTTCAGCGTGCCCCGCGTGACCGTCAACGGAGTGAAGGTCGCGTTGACCGAGGGGGAGTGCTTGGTCTTGCTCTCGCTCTTGCTGGCGCGCGTCGAGGGCGACGACGACGGCTGGGTCCGCAGCGCCGACACTACCTGGCTCACCAAGGCCCGACAGCGAAGCCGCGACGCGATGGGCCTTCCCGGTTGGCACCCGTCGAGCAAGGCGCTCGCGGGCGCCGGCGCGGGTGGCAAGCCCGCCACTGACCCCATCCGCACGCTGCGCTCGAAGATGGTGCGCCGACTCAAGCAGCACCACACGCAGGGCATGGACGTGGGCGCGATCATCCCCGAGGTGCGCAAGTACGGCCACGAGAACGCCTCGGTGACGTCGCAACGAATCAAGCTCGATCCTAGGTATATCTCACTGCTGCCGCTCGTTCGGGGCTGAGCGCGCGCGCTGGCAACGTTGCCTTGTGGGCCCGCCGGCCTGGAGCCGGTGAGAGAGGGTTCCACAAGGAGCGTGCGATGAACCCATCGAATCAACCCCCCGTGCCCACCCCATCCGCCGACGACCTGCCGTGGGTCGCGGTCGCTGATCTTCACGGCCACCTCGACCACCTCGACGCGCTCGTCGCCCACCTCGACGCCCTGCACGGCGACGCGTACCGGCTCGCGCTGCTCGGCGACTACCTCGACAACGGGCCCAAGATCCCGGCGCTGCTCGATCGGCTGATCGCCCTTCGCGACGAGCGTCCCGGACGGTTCGTCGCCGTGCTCGGCAACCACGACCTCGCGGGGCTGCGGGCCCTCGGCTGGCCCGGGTCTGCGCCCGACGACGTCTGGTACCGCCAATGGCGGAAGAACTACTGGAACCCCGCGCTGGGCACCGGGGACGCCTACGGCGCCAATGACGCCGCGTCGCTCGCCGCGCGGATGCCCGCCCACCATCAGGCGTTCCTGGCGTCGTTGCCGTGGTGCTACGACACGGGGCTGTGGCTGTTCGTGCACGCCGGGATGGAGGCGGGGCCGCTCGCGCCCCAGGTTCGGGCGCTCGGGGCGCGGGTCTTGCCGGCCACGCACCTGCACCTGCCGCCTCAGGTGCGGGAGAAGGCCCTCGCCGGGGTGTGCGACCCCGAGTGGGACCGCGTCGTCGTCAGCGGGCACACCAAGGATCCCGCGGGTCGGACCCGACGGTTCGGGAACGCGCCTCACCTCTCGACGCCGACGCGCATCTGCTTGTCGGGCGAGGTCGACCACTCCGGCCGGCTGTTCGCCGTCGAGCTGCCGTCGCGGCGGGTGTTCGAGGTCGACCCGGCCCTCACGGTGACTGTGCGTCCCGCGCTCGCTTGACTCAACCGTCAACGCGTCCCTCGAACCAACTTCGCGAACTGGATCAAGCGACGCGTTGACCCCATCAACCATCTCCGCTACGACGACCTGCACGCTTCACTTCCGGGGTTACGTCCGG
>CAIUDO010000577.1 GCA_903897935.1 uncultured Pseudomonadota bacterium | reverse complement strand
CGCGCACGCGGCCATTGGGAACGGGGCGTACGGGACGCCGGACCACACCTGGCGGATGAACAACGGGCAAGCGCAGGCGTGGTGGGAGGCGCCCGACGGGTCGCGGTACCTGCTCGCGTGTGTGCGCGACGACGACGCGAGTGGCGCGCACGGGGTCGCGGTGTGGATGCTGTTCCCGGCCGAGAACGTGTGGCGGCGCGTGGCGGTCCCACGCCACGTGGGTCAAGGCAAGCGCAGCGCGGAGGCGTCAACGGACCTGAGCCACCGCCACTCACGCACGCAGCGGCGATCCGAGGATGCCTGTTCGAAGCAGCGGTAGCTCGTCATGGTCGTCGCTGGAGCCGAACGGAGCTCGTTTCAACGGTCGGCGCCAACGAAGCGCAGCCACACGCGCTGAAACGCTGAGGGATCGTCCAGGTTGGCGCAGTGACCCACGTCGGGTAGCTCGACGAGCTCGCTGGCCGGCGCCCGGGCGTGCCAGCGGTGGGCGGCATCCCGGGCGAGCGCGGAGTCGAACGCCCCAATCGTGATGAGCAGCGGGCAACGAAGCGCGTCACCACGCGTCGGGTCGACGAGCTTGTCGAAGCCGCGCATGTGGAGGAGGTGGGGGAGCCGGAAGCCCCCCGCGAGCTTGGCGAACCGGGCGCGGCCCTCGGCGGTGTGCGCGCTCTGACCCGCGACGTGCTCCGGAAACGATCCGGGCGAGAACAACAACCGCGCGACGAGGCCCACCATCGCCCCGCCTTGTGCGCGTCGCATGGCTGGGTCCGTCACGTCATAGCCGCCGAGCGCGGTGAGGGTGCGCGCCCGCTCAGGGTGGCGTCGCGCGAAGTCCTGACCCACCAGACTCCCCAACGACACCCCGAGCACGTCGACGGCGCCCACACCTTCCGCGTCCAGCACCGCCAGCAGCCGCTCCGCGACGCCCTCGAACGTCGGCGGCGCCGCTTGTTGGGCGGTGGCACCGTGGCCCGGCAGATCGACCCGGATCAGCCGCATCCGGCCGCTCAACGCTGCGACTTCGCCGTCGAACGCGCCGCTGTGGGTGTACGCCGGGTGCAACAACAGCGCGGCCGGACCCGCCCCATCGACCCGATACTCGAGCCCCCCGCCACGCGGGGCGCGCTCACCGGTCCACCTCCGCCGTCACCGTGTGCCAAGCCAGCACCCCCCAACCCGACCGATCGCGACCGCCGTCGGCGCTGCGCCGCTCACGTCCCCTCCGAGAGCGCGCGCTCGGCCCACGCGCGTGTGGCCTCCGCGCTCCGGAGGCCGAGATCGACCGTGAGCAGCCAACATCTTCGCTGGTGCTCGGTTGCCGGCTCGGCGTCCACCGCGGCCCGCACCGCCGTCAGGTGCGTGATCTGCGCGTTCGCGGCTCGTACGGCCGCCTCCAGGTGCGGCCGCAGATCGTCGACACCGCCCAACGACGCCAAGAACACCTTGAGCAACAGCTCGCTGCGGACCACGCTGGGTTGGGGTGGCTCGGCGAGCCAGCGGAACAGCGCCGCGCGGCCGTCGTCGGTGATCGTGTACACCTTGCGGTCGCGCCCGCCCGCCGCCGACGCCGACATCGACACCAAGCCGCGCGCGTGCAGGTCCTTGAGCGTGGGGTAGAGCTGGCCGAACGACTCCTGCCAGAAGTGCCCCACCGTGCGCTGGATCGTGGCGTTGAGCTCGTAGCCCGTCATCGGCTCGTGACAGAGCAGACCGAGCAGGATGTAGGGGGTGCGGGCGCGTTCGGACATATCTGTCAGATATATGGAAGCAGCGCGCCCGTCAACCGCAGGTCGCTCCTGGCGTCGATTTCACTCGGCGGGAGCTCGCTCGGCGTCGCGGCAGGCGTCACCGGCGCACCGCTCCAACGCGCGCAAACGCGCGGTCAGCGCCTGCACGATGGGGAGGTCGGGCGCGTAGACGTTCTGCAGCTCGTAGGGATCGAACACGAGATCGTAAAGTTCGAAGCTGCCATCTTGGTGGGCGATGAACTTGTACCGCGTGGTGCGTACGCCCACGAAGCCCGGCCGCTCGATCGCGACCGGCTCGTCGCCTTCGGGCTCTTGCGCCACCTGGGTGGCCTTCTCGATCAGGAACGCGTCACGCCAGGGTAGGGTCTCCCCGCGCAGCCACGGCGCGAACGAGCTCCCGTCCGCGCACGACGGCGCCGCGACCCCACCCCACTCGGCGAACGTCGGCGCGAAGTCGGTGTTGACGATCAACGCCGAGACGTCGGTGCCCGGCGCGATCCCGGGCCCGCGCACGTAGGCGGGGATCCGCAGATCCTCCTCCCACGCCTGCTCCTTCCCGCGGGCCATGCCGTGCGCGCCGAGGTGAAAGCCGTTGTCGGACGCAAACACGAGGTAGGTGCGCTCCATCCGTCCCCGCGCCGTCTGCACCTCGATGACGCGCGCGATCAGGTCCTGCACCGCCAACATCGACGCGAGCCGCTTGCGGTGCAGCGCGTCGGTCGCGGCGATCGCCCGGTCGTCCATCGGGGCGCGGCTCCACACCGCGGGCCGCTTGTCGCTGCGGTCCGCTTCGGCGAAGTTCGGCGTTCGGGGCGCCTGTGCGCCGGCGAACGCCCCCTCGTGGCGCGGCGCGGGCGTGGCGGGGCCGTGCGGCGCGGTCGGCGCGATCCACACGAACACCGGCTGGTCGCCCCCCCGCTCGAGGAACTTCACGACGTGGTCCGACAGCACGTCGGTGAGATAATCGGCAGGTTGGTGGCCGAACGTGCGAAGCGTCCCGTCGATGTTGAGGGTGTAGTTGTAGTTGCCGTAGAAGTCCCCGCGCGCGGCCGCGACCCAGGTGTCCCACCCGGGCGGCACCCGCTTCGGGTCGTCGCGCAGCGGATAGCCGTTGAGGAACTTGCCGAACAGGCCGGTGCGGTAGCCGCCGTCGTGCAGCGCGACCGCGATGGTCCGATCGTCCCCGAACCGGCGGAAGCCTGCGTACCCCCCATCCGGTGCTCGGTTGCCGTACACGCCGGTGTTGTGCGCGTACGCGCCGGTCAGGAACGTGACGCGCGACGGGCAGCACAACGACAACGACACGAACGCGTTGCTGAGCGTGGCGCCCCGGTCCGCGACGAGCGAACGGATGCCCGGCAGCGCCTCCATCGAGCCGAGATCGAGGTCGTCGACGAGGACGAGGATGATGTCGGGGCGGTCCTGCGCTACGGCGGACCGCAGCGCCGCCACGAGCCCCAGCACCACGAGCGTCAGGCGCCCCATCGTGCCCACCAACCGTTCATGACGCCCGCAGGACCGACCCGAAGCGCTCGGTGCCGAGCCCACGCGCGGCGACCCCGCGCTCGAACACCGGCGCGCCCCCGACCATCACGAGGCGCACCGCGTCGTCGTTCCGGCGCACGAGCCGATTGAGGCCGGGCACCCCGCTCATCGGCGCCTCGTGGAGCTGCTCGACCGCGTCGTCGAGGCGTGCCGGATCGATCACCACCAGATCGGCGCGTCCGCCCGCCCGCAGCCGGCCAGCGTCGACGCCGATGAAGTCGGCGATCTCGGCGGTGAGACGCCAGATCGCACGCTCGGTCGTCATGATGGGGCGGCCCGCCAGGGCGGCGTCCCGCACCCGCTTGAGCATGCGCAGCGGGTAGTTGTAGAACGCCATGTTCCGCAGGTGCGCCCCGGCGTCGGAGAACCCGATCAGCACGCCGGGGTGGTCCATGATCCACGCGACACGGTCGGGGCGGTCGTTTCCGAGCACGCTCACCCACCGCAAGGCGTCGCCGTGCTCGGCCTGCAAGTCCAAGAACGTGTCCACCGGATCGCGGCCCCGCGCGCGCGCGACCTCGCCGAACGTGCGCCCGCTGACGGCCGGATCGGGGCACGACACCACCCGCGCCTCGTCGAGGTCGCGGTGCCACGCCTTGCCGAACACCACGTGCCACTCTCGCTTGAACCGCTCCCGAAACGCGGGATCCAGGAGCAACCGGCGCCGCTCCTGCGGGTCGGTCGTGCCGATCGCCACGTTCCCGGCGCCGAGCTCCTCCATGATCGGCACCGTGAGCCCGTCCGCCCAGATGTCGAACGCGTGCGGCAACGACTGCAGCCGGATCGGGCCGCCGAGCGCCTGTACGACCCGCGCCCCGAACCCGACGAGGTGGTGGGTGAACCGGTCACCCTTCGCGTCGAGCAGCGTGATCAGCATCGTGCGCAACGGGCGCCGAAAGAACGGCAGCGACTCCCAGAAGAAGCCGATCGCGTTCACCTTCGTGCTCACGTCGGGCACGCCCTGGAACACGCGGCCGTACGACCGCACCGTGCGGACCAGCCTGCGCAGCTCCTTCCACGAGGCGAACACCGACGGCGTCGGCACGTTCGGGTGGCGGTCGCCGTCCATCTTGTCCCACGGGAGCGTGTTGACCGACAAGCCCAAGAACCCGGCGTCGAGCGCCTCCCGGAGCAGCGCCTCCATGCGCGCGAGCTCGACCTCCGTTGGCGTGATCGTCGGATCCAACGACCGGTCGAGGCCCATCGCGACCGCCCGGATCGCCGAGTGCCCGCACAACGACGCCACGTTGGGCCCGAGCGGGAGCGCGTCGAGGTGCGCGAAGTACTGCGCGTGCGTCTCCCAGGTCTTGGTGCGCTCGAGCAACGGCAGGACCGCAGCGCGCGGCACCCCTTCCACCCGGCAGAACATGTCCGCGAGGTCCTCCGGCGCGCCGACCGCGACCGACAAGCCGCAGCTCCCCACGACGACCGACGTGACGCCGTGGCGCAGCGACTCCGACAGCGCCGGCGCGAGCTCGAGCTCGGCGTCGTAGTGGGTGTGCAGGTCGACGAAGCCCGGCGTTACCCAGCACCCGGCCGCGTCGACGACCTCGGCGCCGTCCGGTTCGAGCCGCGCGCCGATCTCGACGACGCGCCCGCCCGCGACGCGCACGTCCGCGAGGCGCCCCGGCGCGCCCGTCCCATCGAACACCGTCCCGCCGCGAATGAGCCACATGCCGGGAACGATAACGCCGCGCGCTGCTTGGGGTGTAGCGCACCAACCGCGCAGGCCGGCTGCTGGTCCCGGTGCCGTGGTGTAGACTCGGCGCGCCTGTCTGGGAGCGTCCCGTGTTCCTCGCCATCGTCCTCGCCCTCATGGGGCAGGCGCGCGCTGCCGATCTGATCGTCGATGGATCCACCGTCGTGCTCGGCGGCACGCAGGTCTACGACGCGGTGTCCGTCATCAACGGCGGCGTCATCGTCGTCCCCGACTACACCGGCGCGGCCGACACCGGCTCGCTCGTGCTGGTCGCGGACTCGGTGTTCGTCGACGGTTCGAGCTCGATCGTGGCCGACGGCGCGGGCTACCGCGGGCTGCTGAACGCCACGGGCGAGGGGCCCGGCGGCGGCGAAGGCGGCT
>CAIUDO010000576.1 GCA_903897935.1 uncultured Pseudomonadota bacterium | reverse complement strand
CGTCGACAACACGTTCGCGACGCCGATCTTCCAGCGCCCGCTCGAGCTGGGCGCCGACCTCGTGCTGCACAGCACCACGAAGTACCTCAACGGCCACTCCGACGTGGTCGGCGGCGTCGTGGTGGCGGGCACGCCCGAGCTCGCGGCCCGGCTGCGCTTCTTGCAGAACGCGATGGGGGCGGTGCCCGGTCCGTGGGACTGCTTCTTGACCCTGCGCGGCATCAAGACCCTCGCGCTCCGGATGGAGCGCCACCAGTCGAACGCCACCGCGATCGTGAATTGGCTGGGGAGTCACCCGGACGTCGCGAAGATCCACTACCCGTTCTTGCCCACGGACCCAGGCCACGCCGTCGCCGTGCGGCAGATGTCCGGCTTCGGCGGCATGGTCTCGTTCGTGCTGCGCGACGAAGCGACCCCCGAGGCCACGCTCGCCCGCGCCGAGACGTTCGTCGCGTCGACGAAGCTGTTCACGCTCGCCGAGTCGCTCGGGGGCGTCGAGAGCCTCATCGAGCTGCCCGCGTCGATGACGCACGCGTCGGTGCCGCGCGAGCAGCGGCTCGCGCTCGGCATCGCCGACGGCCTCGTCCGGTTGTCCTGCGGCATCGAGCACGTCGACGACCTCATCGCCGACCTCGCGTCCGCGATGGAGCGATCACGCGCGTGACGCGCGTGCTCGTGGTGTCGGCCGATCCCGGCATCCCGCTGTACGGTCCGTCGGGCTCCTCGGCGCATCTCCGTGGGATGATCCGGTCGTTTGCGGGCGCCGGCCACGAGGTCGTCGTCGCGGTGCCGCGCCTCGCCGACGCGCGCGGCGCGTCCGGCGACGACGTCGTGCCCGCGCGGGTGGTGACCCACACGCCGCGCCGATGGGGGATCGTCCCGCGCCGGTGGCGGGAGCGCGGCGAGGGTTGGGACGCCGACCGGCTCGTCGCGCGGGCGCTCGCGGAGGTTCACCCGGAGCTGATCTACGAGCGGCACGCGTTGTGGTGCGTCGCGGGCGCGGCCGCGCAGCGGCGGCTCGGGGTCCCGAGGATCGTCGAGCTCAACGCGCCGTTGGCCCGCGAGCGCGCGCAGCTCGGCGGCTTGCGGGACGTCGCGGGGGCCGAGGCCCGCGAGCGCGCCTCCTTACGCGCCGCGACGCGGGTAAACGCGGTGAGCGCCTGGCTCGCGCGCTGGGCCGTCGAAGAGGCCGGCTGCGACCCGTCGCGGGTGGCCCACGTCCCGAACGGCGTCACGTGGCTCGGGCCGGGTCAGCGCGACGCGACCCGCCAGCGCCTCGGGCTCACCGGGCTCGTCGTCGGGTTCGTCGGCAGCATGAAGGCGTGGCACGGCGTCGACCGGATCCCGGCGTTCCTCGACCACCTACCGGGAGCGACCGCGCTGGTGGTCGGGGACGGCCCGATCCGGCTGCCGGAGCACCCGCGGCTACGCGCGGTGGGGCGGGTCCCGCCGCGGGAGGTCGGGGACTACGTCGCGGCGATGGACGTCGCGCTCGCGCCCTACCGCTCCGACGCGCCCCCGTGGTTCTGCCCGTTGAAGCTGCTCGAGTACCGCGCCCAGGGGGTGCCGATCGTCGCGGCGGACGTCGGCGACTGCGCGGCGCTGGCCGGGCCGGAGGGCGTCGCGCTCACCACCGACGACCCGGCGGCGTGGGCCGCTGAGATCACGGCGGCGGCGGCGCGCCCGCGCAGGCCGTTCGTACGATCCTGGGACGACGTGCTCGCCGAGGCGCTCGCTCGGTAGCCACCGCGTACGTTCCTCCGCGCCGGGGTCGACTCCCAACAAGGGCGTCGCCAACATTTTCGTTGCCAACAAAAGTGTTGAGCGCTCCGTCGATGCCATCGAACGCTGCGAGGCACACGCCACCCTCAGTGGGGCAATGGGCGTCCGAGGATGCCTTTTCGGTCGCTGCGCGCGTCGAGCGCGATCTTGTTCGCCTGCCGCTTCATCGACTTGGAGGCCTGCACCAGCCCGGAGGAAGCGATCCGGGAGATCGCCGAGGCCGCGGTCCGTCACCAATCTCTGACGACGCGCGTCTCGGAAGGGCTCATGAGGATCCGTGACACGCCCGCCCCGCGCGGCCCGTACGCCGGGCTAAGGCGTGAACCCGCCCGACGCGACGATATCGTCGATCCAGGCCGAGTCCGACCCCGACGACACGCTGCCGTCCTTGCTGTACTCCCACTTGAACACGTGGGTGCCCGAGGTGACCGCGGTGACCCGCTGCGTCCACGCGACGGTCCCCGACCACTGGGCGACCAGCGCCCCGTCCATGTAGAACTTCAGGTAGTCGTAGCTGGCTTCCGACGAGACGGTGTACCAGAACGACAGGTCGCCCGGCGCTGCGAACGTGAGCGTGACGCTCATCTCCGTGCGCTGACTGTCGTTGATGTTGCCGTTCGTCCCGGAGAACGCGCCCGAGTGCGACGTGCTGTTCGTGACGAGCCACGGCATCGCCGACGTGTTGACCCACGCTGGATCCAGCCCAGACTCGAAGTCTTCCTCCCAGTCCATGCACGAGAAGCCGTCGCAGTCGTTGTCGAACCCGTCGCCGCAGACCTCCTCCACGAACGGCGACACCATCGGATCGGCGTCGTCGCAGTCCTCACCGCCGCACCCGACCGGCGTAGCGCCGTCGAAGTCGAGGTCGACCTCGATCGCCGGCACGACGCCGTCACAGTCGTTGTCTTTGAGGTCGCACACCTCGAACGCTCCGGGCATGCGCTCCGGATCGAGGTCGTCGCAGTCGTCGCCGACCGGGGCGTACCCGTCGGGGGAGCCGATGTCGCACCAATCCACCCAGTCGTACGACAAGCCGTAGCCGTCGCCGTCGAAGTCGAGGTACCACCGCCACGGGAAGCCGCCCGCGCCGTCGTCGTCGACCACGCCGTTGCAGTCGTTGTCCACCGCGTCGCACGACTCGATCGCGCCCGGGAACGTGAGCGCCTCGGCGTCGTTGCAGTCGTCGCACGCCACGAAGCCGTCGCCGTCGGCGTCCGCGACCCCGAACGATCCGTCACAGTTGAGGTCGCGCACCGCGTCGCACGCCTCGGGCGCGAGCGGGTAGACGAGGCCGTCGCCGTCGTCGCAGTCACCGCCGCGCTCGATCGACCCCGCCACGGGCGAACACGACCACTCGCCCGACATGTCGTCGCCCCACCCGTCGCCATCGACGTCCTCGAACCACTGGACCGCGTCGACCGCGTCGGCGCCGTCGACCCGCAGGTCGCAGTCATCGTCGATGCCGTTGCACACCTCGGTGGCGTACGCGTGGATCGACGACTGATCGTCGCGGCAGTCGCTGCCATCCAGCACGTAGCCGAGCGGCGCGTCACACTGCTCCACCTGAACGGCGAAGGTGCCGTACCCGTCACGGTCGGCGTCGAGGTACCACACCGGGATCTCGACCAACGACGGATCCGCGTCGTCGATCAGGGCGTCGCAGTCGTTGTCGACGTCGTCGCAGCGCTCGTCGGCGTCGGGGTTGGCGTCGACCTCGTCGTCGTCGCAGTCTCCACCGACCGCGACGAACCCCGCGCCGGGGGCGGCGCACGTGTAGACGACCACGTCGGGGTTGCCGAACCCGTCCCGGTCCACGTCGGCGTACCAGGGGGATGCGTCGCCGGCGCCGTCGTCGATGGCGCCGTCGCAGTCTTCGTCGACGCCGTCACAGGTCTCCACCGCGCCGGGGAACCGGGCGGCGTCGGCGTCGTCGCAGTCGCCGGACTCTTGCGCGCTCGCGGGGAACCCGAGGCACTGCTGGACCGCCTTGGTGCGCGCGTCCCCCCACCCGTCCCCGTCGGCGTCGCTGTACCACCAGGTCTCAGGGTTCTGTGCGGGGTCGCCGTCGTCGCAGTCGCCCGGACGGGACGCGACGCCGGCCGGCCGATCGCACGCGACCAGCACGAGGTCGTCGTCGCCGTAGGTGTCGCCGTCGGCGTCGACCCACCAGGTAGCGCCGTCCGACGGGTCGTCGTCGACCACGCCGTCACAGTCGTCGTCGACGCTGTTGCACGACTCGACGCCGTCCGGGTTGACGCCGGCGTCGGTGTCGTCGCAGTCGCCGTCCGCGTCCGCGAAGCCGCTGGGAGCGGCGCACGCGCTGACCGCGCTGCCATCCCCCCACCCGTCGCCGTCAGCGTCGAGCCAGTAGGGGGCCGACCCGACCGCGTCGTCGTCTTCGAGGCCGTTGCAGTCGTTGTCGAGTCCGTCGCAGATCTCCTCGCCGCCCGGGTACGCGCTCGCCGCGGTGTCGTTACAGTCCGTAGCATCGGGCACGAGGCCGTCGCCCGGGACGCAGAGATCCTGCGCTTGCG
>CAIUDO010000575.1 GCA_903897935.1 uncultured Pseudomonadota bacterium | reverse complement strand
CGGCGCTGCTGCTCGGGCGACAACCGGAGCTGGTGGGCGTGCAGGCGGCGCCGGAGGGTGTCGGTCACCGTCCACGCGACGCGCTTGGTGAGCGCGGTGCGCACCAACGACAACGCGGTCCCGGCGAGCACGGCCGCGACGAGCCCGGCGGCGAGCCAGCCGAGGCGGTCGACCCGGCCCGCGCGCACGTCCTCGACGATCAGGTTCGTGACGCCGAGCGTAGCGGCCGGGATCGCCGCCGAGATCAGCAGCATCGCCATCGCGACGAACAGCGTCCGGCGGTGCGGCCGAAAATGGGCGACGTAACGGCGCAGCTCTTCGGTCATCGCGGCGTCAGCTCCCATACCTGCCGGTTGCGCGCCCGCCGCCCCGCCGGGTCCCGCACGGTGAGGATCGCCGGGCCCGACGCGGTGAACGCGTCGTCGGTGCACAGGCGCTTACGCCCGGTGGTGCCGGGGCGCACGTAGATCGCGTCGGCGCCCGGGTCGGGCAGCGGCCACAAGTCGTACTGATCGGCCCGCCCACACGCCGGGTACCGGTGGGCGGGGATGCCGAGATAATAATGAATCAACGCGGCTTCTTGGTAACGCTCGGTGTAGACGGTGCGCGCATCGGCGACGCCTTCGCGGCCATGCGGCGCGCCCTCGCGAAACGCCCACGTCGCCGCCGCCGACGCCACCGCGCGCCCCTCGCCGAGCCGAACCGCAGGATCGTGCTCCATCACGACCAGCGGCACGTAGACGTGCACCACCGACGCGACGACGGTCGCGCCCGCGACGAACACCGACACCCGGACGAGCCGCGCGAGCGGCCCGACCGCGCGGGCGAGCCCGACGCCGACCCCGACGTACGCGATGACCGGCCAGTGCGCGTCGGAGACGTCGCGGGTGCCCGCCCACGCGAAGAACACAAGCAGCGGCGCGGAGGTGAACCACGCCACCCGCAGCGCGCGCCCGTCGGGATCGCTTCGGTACCAGCCGCGTACGGCGTCGGGGGCGGCGCGCACCAGCCACCACACGACCGCGACCGCCAACAAGCCGCCGAGCACGATCCCCTGGTCCCCGACCTGCCGCACCAGCCCGGCGACGCCCGGCGGCGCGCTCGAGATCAGCCCCTCGTCGAGCTGAAACCGCAGCGCCACCCAATCGTTCTGGGCGTTCCACACCACGTTGGGCAGCACGAGGACCGCCGCGACGAGCGCCCCAGCCCACACATGCGGGGACCGCCACTCACGCGGACCAACCGCCATTACGAGCAGCGGGTACACAGCGGCGCCCGTGTACTTGCACTCCATCGCGAGGCCCGCGGCGACACCGGCGACCCACCAGCCGCGCCCGCCCGCGAGGCCACCGGCGACCGCGACCGCCCACAGCGCCAGCAGCGGCGCGTCCGGGGTGCACAACCACGTCAGCCAGGCGAGCCCGGGCACCGCGGCCCACCACGCCAACGTGAACGCGCGGTCCTCACCCGCCCACACCAACGCGATCGGCGCCACGGCCGTACAGAGGACCGACCCGAGCCGCACCGCCCACTCGGCGTCGCCGAACAGCGACGTCGTCGCGAGGATCAACCACGCGATCAGCGGCGGCTGGTCGTAGTACCCAGCCGCCGGGCGCTGCGCCCACACCCAGTAGTACGCCTCGTCGTCGAGCAGCGGCCAGCCCGCCGCGAGGCCCAGCTTCAGCCCGACCAGCACCACGACGCCGACCACGAACGCTTTAGGGCTCACGCCGCCCTCCGGGCAGCCAGCGCTCGACCTCGTCGGCGGCGCGCCCGACCGCCCCCGGGCCGCCGAGCCGCGCGACGACGCCGCGCAACGCCGCGCGCTGTACGTCGCCATCCACGCCCAACAAGCGGACGGCGTCGTCGGTGATCCGCTCGGCGTCGAGGTCCTGGACGTGCTCAGGCACGATCGACTCGCCCGCGACGAGGTTCGGCAGGCCCACGGAGCGCACGAGCGCGAGCCGCTTGCCGATCGCCCAGTCGATCGTGCTCGCCTGGTACACGAGCACCATCGGCACGCCGAGCACCGCGAGCTCGAGGGTGGCGGTTCCGGAGCACACGACCGCGACGTCGGCTGCGGAGACGTCTTGCACCGAGCCGACCCGGGCCGCGTCGTCGAGGCCCCCCAGCGCGCTCGGATCGACCGACGACGCGACCGGCACGACGAAGCGTACGCCCGGCACCCGGGCCCGCAGCCGCGCCGCGACGTCGACGAGCACCGGCCAATGCGCAGCGATCTCCCGGCGTCGTGAGCCGGGCAGCAGCGCGACCAGCGGGCCCGCCCCCACCACGCGGCCGGTCGGGCGGACCCGGTCGACGACCGGGTGGCCGACCAGCACCGCCCGCACCCCCAGCGACGCGTACAGCGGCGGCTCCATCGGGAACAAGCACAACAACGCGTCGACCGCCGTCGCGACGCGGCGCACCCGACCGGGGCGCCACGCCCACACCTGCGGGCTCACCCAGTGGATCGCCGGGACGCCGCGCCGACGAGCCGCGCGGCACAACATCAGCATGGCGTCCGGGCTGTCGACGGTGAGCAGCAGGTCGGGGCGCCAGGCGTCGAGGCAGCGCACGACCCGCCGCATCGTGCGGCCGATCGCGGGGAGCGCGGCCGGCACGCCCTTGAACCCGATGACGGTCAGCGCGTCGGCGTCGGCGATCGGCGACACACCAGCGGCCCGCCCGAGCGCCCCGACCACGCCGCGCACCTCCACGTCCGGTCGACGCGCGCGCAGCTCGGCGACGAGCTCGGCGAGCAGGCGGTCTCCGCTGGCCTCACCGGCGGCGACGAGCAGCCGCCCGCCGGTCAACCCGCCCCCCTGGGGATATGCGGGCACGAAGGGAGCGGCAGATCCGTGGGGATGGCGGCCAAGGTAGGCGCGGCGGCGCTGCTCGATCTCGTGCTGGCCGCGGTCGCGCCCGCGCCGCTGGTGCCGATCGTGCTGTGGGTCGCGGGCTGCACCGGAGCGGTCGCCGCCGCGATGGCGATCGGTTGGCCGGGCTTGCTCGGCAAGCGCCCCGACGGCTCGATCCCGTGGTGGTCGTACGTGGTGTTCTGGCCATGGCACGGGCTCGTACGCGTGGTCGCCGCCGCCAACCGGGCGAACGAGCCGCCGCGCCACGAGGTCGCGCCTGGCTGGTGGCTGGGCGGGTGGCCGTCGACGGCAGCCAGCTTCACCCAGTGGCCAGCGGTGCTCGACCTGACGAACGAGCTGCCCCGCACCGCGCCCCCCGGCACGCCGTACCTCAACGTGCCCGCGTGGGACGGCACCGTAGTGCCCCCGGATCGCATCGAAGCGGCCGCGGCGTGGGCGGTGGCCCAGCGCGCGCGGGGCCCCGTGCTGGTGCACTGCGCGGCCGGCCACTCCCGGAGCGCGGTGGCCTTGGCGGCGGCGTTCGTGCGCGCTGGGGCGTCGAGCGACCCCGAGGACGCGCTCGCGACGCTCAAGCGCACGCGCGCGACCGTGCGCCCGACGCGCGCCCAACGCGCTGCGCTGGAGGCGTGGGCACGCCAACAGCCGCATTCGTCGTAAACCAGCCCGCAACCGTTCATCGCGGGCCCTCACCGCTCGTGATCGCCGCCCTCAGTGGACGTCGAGGTCCTGGTAGAGCTGCGCCCGGATCCGGTCCGCGAGCTCGACCGCGCGCAGCCCGGCGCGATGGTTGACCGGCATCGGCGCTTCACCCTTGACCGCGCGGACGAACGCGTCGAGCTGCGCGGTGAGCGCGTCGCGCGAGTCGTCGGGGGTCAGGGTGCCGCCGTTGCGCACGGCCTGACCGGTGCGAAGGTCGAGGAAGCTGTACCGGCCGTGCTCGAACACCCGCAGCGTGCGCTCGGGCGCCTTGGCGACCCGCGAAGCGACCAACGACGCCGTCATGCCGTCTTCGGTGCGCAGGCGCACCGAGCAGGTGTCGATCTGCTCGCCGAGCACGGCGACGCCGACCGCGTCCAGCCAGACGACCTCACCTTGGGACCACTGCAGCACGAGGTCGATGTCGTGGATCATGAGGTCGAGCACGACGTCGATGTCTTGCGACCGGCCCGACGCCGGCCCGAGCCGACGCGCCTCCAGGTACCGTGGCTGCAGCGCCCCGATCGCGCGCACCGCCGGGTTGAACCGCTCGACGTGCCCGACCGCGAGCGTCTCCGCGTACATCAGCCGGCAGTCTTCGACTGTTGGCGCGAGCGGCTTCTCGACCAGGCACCAGCGGCCCTCGCGCAGGTGCGGCAGCGCGACGTCGACGTGCGAGGCGGTGGGCGTCGCGACGATCACGGCGTCGACGCCATCGGGGACGGTGCTGCGCGCTTCCGCGCCGTAGATGCTGGCGAGGCGCTGGGCGCGCTCCGGGATCACGTCGACCGCAGCGACGAGGCGGCACTTGGGGTTGCGCGCCACGGTGCGCGCGTGATGGCTGCCCATGTGCCCACAGCCGACCACGGCCACGTCGATGACTGGATTCATCCCGTCCTCCCCTCTGGGGCTGCCGCCTGGCAGACGCCACGCTGGCTCGCGCCGATGAACGTCAACAGCTCCTCCACCACGGACACCGAGCCGAGCGATTCGCGCACCCGGCCGACCGAGCTCGCGAGGGGCAGACCGGCACCGAACAGGAGCTTCCACGCTTCTTGCAACGCGCGAAGCTCCGCCGGGTCCGAGCCGGCGCGCTTGAGGCCGATGATGTTCAGCCCGAACAAACGCGCACGATCGCCCTGCGCCAACGTGAAGGGGGGGACGTCCTGCGTGCAGATCGAGCCCGCGGCGACCATGGCCATGCGACCGACCCGCGTGAACTGGTGCACGCCGGCGAGGCCGCCCAGGATCGCCCGGTCGCCGACCTCGGAGTGCCCCCCGATGGCGACCGAGTTCGCGAAGCTGCAGTCGCTCCCGACCACGCAGTCGTGCGCCACGTGGCTGCTGCACATGAAGTAGTTGCGATCGCCGATCGTGGTGATGCCACGACCCGCGCTCGACCCCCGATGTGCAGTAGCGAACTCCCGAAACACGTTGTCAGCGCCGATCACGAGCCGCGTGGCGCTGCCGTCGTGCTTGAGGTCCTGTGGCGGGCCGCCGAGCACCGCGTGGGGGAACACCGTGGTGCGCTCCCCTACATCGGTCGGCCCGGTGACCACCGCGTGCGCGTGCAACGTGACCCCCGAGGCCAACCGGACCCCGGCGCCGACGACGGCGAACGGGCCGATGTCGACCTCGTGCGAATCGAGCTCCGCACCTGGATCCACGACCGCGGTCGGGTGGATTCCCATCTGCGCCTCCCCCGCCGAGCAGCCCACCACGGGCCGCGCGGCGCCTCCATCTCGCCGGCCACCGTAGCGCCGGCCACGCCTAGCCGCAAACGTGACGTTGCACGCACGCACGCGCCGCCCAAACGACCACCGTCGCGCGGGGCTGGCCTTGCCGATTGCGGGCGTCCAGGCCCACCTCGCGGCGCCGACCCTCCCGCCTGCGGTCAGGCCTCGAACGACCGGGTGGCCAAGAACGACCCGCTCGCGACCCGGTGGCCGTCGACGGTCGCTTCGGCCTCGAACGTCCAGAAGCCTCGGCGACCCGGGATCGAGCGCGCGCGGAGCTCGATCACGTCGCCCGGGCGCACCATCCGACGGAAGCGCCACTTGTCCATCCCGACCAGGTACACGGGCATGCCGGTCGCTTCGGGGTGGTCGGCCAGGTACAGCAGCGCGGCCGCCTGGGCCAGCGCCTCCACCACCAGCACGCCAGGCATGATCGGCTGCCCCGGGAAGTGCGCGGGCACCCAGTCCTCATCGCCGCGAACCGTCTTGCGACAGACGATCGAGGACCCTGGTTCAACCTCGACGATCTCGTCGACGAGCACCCACGGCGGCCGGTGCGGCAGCCGGGCCAACAACCCTTGCATCGATCAGGTGCCTCCGGAGGGCGCGGGCGGCACGATCGACCGCTCGAGCGCCTCGAGCCTCTTCTTCAGGCGGTCCACCGAGCGCACGAGGCCCGGCAGGTGATGCAGCGCGACCTGCTCACGCGCCCACTCGCCGTACGGCCGCGCGGGGGCGCCGCCGACGCGCGCGCCGGGCTCGAGGTCGCGGCTCGTCGCCGACATGCCGTACAATATGGCGCCATCGCCGATCTTCACGTGCTCGGTGACGGCGGTGCGCCCCGCCATGATGACGCGCCGCCCGAGGGTCGCGCCGCCGCTCACGGCAGCGAACGCGGCGAGCAAGCAGTCGCGCCCGATGCGCACCCCGTGCGCGATCTGGACGAGGTTGTCGATGCGGGTGCCCGCGCCGACCCGCGTCTCGTCGAGCGCCGCCCGGTCGACGCAGGAGTTCACGCCGATCTCGACGTCGTCTTCGATGACGGCCACCCCGAGCTGCGGCACCGGCAGCAGCCCCTCCGCGCTGGCCGCGTACCCAAAGCCGTCCCCGCCCACGACGGCCCCCGGCTGCAGGCGAACCCGCGCGCCGAGCGAGCAGCCGTCCAGCAAGACCGCGTGCGGCATCAACCGGGACGACGGCCCCACTGAGGCGCCGCGCCCGACGTAGCAGTGCGCTTGCAGCCACGCTCCTTCGTCGACGCGCGCGCCTTCTTCGACGACCACGTAGGCGTCGAGGGTGGCAGACGGGTGCACCACCGCGGATGGGTGCACCACCGCGGTGGTGTGGACCCCCGGCGCTGGCCAGAGCACCGGCGCCATCGCGCCCGCCGCCCGCGCGAACGCCATTCGGGGCGACGGGTGCCGCAGCGCGACCACGCCGGCCGGCACCTCCCCGTCGTCGAGCAGCACCACGGCCGCGCGGGTGGTCGCGAGCATCGGCAACCACCGCCCGCCCGAGCAGAACGCCAGCGCGCCCGGCCCCGCGAGATCGAGGGTGGCCAGCTCGGTGATCACCGTGCCATCGGGGCCGTCACACGTGGCGCCGACGAGGGACGCGACGCGCCCCGCCGTCCAACCCGGGCCGACACGCGCCATGGATCAGCCCCCGTTGTAGCGCTTGATCAGCTCGTTCGTCATGTCGACGGTGTCGCCGCCGGAGTAGACGACCGCCGCGGAGTCGAGCACCAAGGAGTAGCCCTTCTCCTTCGCGATCGTCGCCGTGAGGGCGCGCATCTTCGTGTCCAGGTCCTGCAGCAACGTGTAGTAGTTCTGCTGCATCTCCTGCTGGTACTGCATGTAGGTGTTCTGGAAGTTCTGCTGCTTGAGCATGAGGCCCTGCTCCTGCTCGGCGCGCGCGGCCTCCGACAGGATCATGGCGCGCGCCTGGAAGTCCTTGAGCTCGGTCTCGAGCTCGTTCCGCAGGCGCTCGACCTCGTTCTTGCGCGTCGCGTACATGGCGTCGAGCCGGGCCTGGGCCGACTTGCCTTCGTTGGTCTCGGTGACCGCTCGTTGAAAGTCGACCACCGCGATGGTGCCCGCGAACGACGGAGCCGCGACGATCAGCGCGACGAAGAAGACCAACCAGCGCATGTGTACTCCAAAAGCCGGCAGCTACTAGCAAATCCGGGCCAAAAGGCAATGCGACCAACCCGCCGCTCGGGGCCCGCGTTCCACTCGCCGCCCACGTGGCGGGCGACCTCGGAGCGACAGGCGGTTGCTCCTAGAAGAATGAACCGATCGAGAAGTCGAACACGCTCTTGCGCATGCCTTCGTCGGGGCGGATCGGCACGCCGTACTCGAACCGAAGCGGCCCGATCGGAGACCGCCACCGGATGCCGGCGCCGACCGCCGTTCGCAGCTCGAACGGGTTGAGGTGGCCGTTGCCGAGCGCGTCGCCGAACGCGTTGCCCGCGTCGAAGAACGCGACGGCGCTGATGCCGGCCGCCCGGACCACCGAGGCCTCGAGCTCGAAGTTGTTCACCCACGTCTCGGTGCCGCCCACGATCAACGTGTCGTCGCCGCGGATCGGGTCGTCGCCGCCACCGCCCGAGCCCGGCAGCCAGCCCACCGAGCGGATGCTCGGCCCGAGCGAGAACCAGTCGTAGCCGCGCACCGAGTTGATGCCGCCCGCCCGGTACCGATGGATGAACGGGATCGTGCGCCCGTCGGTGGAGATGATCCAGCCCAGCGTCGAGTTGGCCTTGAACACGAGGGTGTCGTCGTTGTTGACGAGCGGCTGGAAAAACCGGAAGTTCGCCCGGTTCTCGATGAAGTTGAACTCACCGCCCAGCAGCGACAGCACGTCGTCTTCGTTGAGCCGGAACCCGCCGGCGAGCTCGGTCGCCAGGGAGCCGTAGATGCCCTTGGTGGCGAAGATCCGATTGTTCCGCTTGTCGATCTCGAACGTGAGGCCGAGCGACGACGTGAACCCGTTGCGGAACAGATCCCCGCCGAACATCTGCTCGCGGAACGGGTCGAGGCTGGTCAACCCGACGTCTTCGAAGGTGTACTCCATCTCGAGCCGCAGGTCGTCGCGCGCGTCGAGGTAGCGGCCAATCGCGAGGCTGCCGCCCCGCTGGTACTCGTCGAGCTGGAACTGCTGGGTGACCGAGTAGCCGTCGACGCGGAAGGTCCACCGAGAGTCGAGGAAGTACGGGTCGAAGAAGCGCAGGTTCCACTGACGGCGCAGCGCCGACACGTTCACTGCGGCGCTCATGATGTAGCCGAGCCCGAGGAAGTTGTTCTTCGACACGTTGGCGGTGAAGACGAACTGCTCGAGGCTCGAGAAGCCCATGCCGAGCGAGAAGCTGCCGGTCGGCTGCTCCGACACCTTGAAGTTGACGTCGAGCACGTCGGGCCCGTCGCCCCGCGGGGTCGAGATGTTGACCTCTTCGAAGTAGCCGAGCCGCTCCAGGCGCGCGCGCGACGCGCGGAGCCGGCTGCCCCGGTAGATGTCGCCTTCGTTGATGACGACCTCGCGCCGGACGACCTTGTCGAAGGTGGGGTCGTTGCCGGTCACCTCGACACGGCCGATGCGGACCTTCTCCCCCTTCTCGATCTGGAACGTGATGTCGACGACGCGACGCTCCGGGTCGGTGTCGGGGAGCGGGATCACGTTGACGAACGCGTACCCCTGATCGGCGTACAGGTCCGTGACGGCCTGCACGACCATCTGCATGGTCGACAGCTTGAAGACGTCGCCTTGCCGAAGCCGCGGGCCCTTCGCCTCGAACCCGAACAGCTCCTTGCCGCGCCCCGTCGCCGCGCGCCATTGGTCCTCCTGGACCTCGACGACCGGCCGCCCGCCGATGATCTGAGTGACCGCGTCGGCGGTGAGGCCCTCCTCGGGCACGAAGTCCCCTTCGACGTTCAGCGCCCCGATGTTGTACTGCTCGCCTTCTTCCACGTGAATGGAGATGAAGATGTAGCGCTTGTCGGGAGACAGGTAGACGTTCGGCGGGTCGACCCGCACGTCGACGAAGCCCTCTTCGAGGAACACCTGGCGCACGATGTAGGTGTCCGTGTCCAGCGTCTCCTGGCGGAACGCGCCGGTCGACGTGAGCCACGGCGCGATGCCGCCTTGCTTCGTCTGCATGTACTTGCGGATCTTCGACGCGGGCACGTGGTCGTTGCCGGTGATGTCGATCCGTTGGACGATGACCTTGCGGTTCTCCTGGATGACGAACTCGACCTCGACCTGATCGTCGGCAACGAAGTTGATGACCGGCTCGATGTCGGCCAGGTAGTAGCCCTTCTCGACGTACAGGTCGCGGATGCGCTCGACGTTGGCCTTCACCTTGGCGTCGTTGAGCACGGCGAACGACCGGATGTCGATCACCTCGCGGATGTCCTCCTCGTCGATCTTCTTGTTGCCGCTGAGCTTGACCGAGCGGATGGCTGGCTTCTCGACGACGAAGAACGTGAGCTTGATCCCGTCCTCGACCGCCTCCGACTCGACCCGCACGTCGTCGAAGAAGCCAGTCGCGAACACCGCCTGGAGGTCTCGCCGCACCTTCTGCGGGGTGATCTCGTCGCCGCGGCGGAGCCCGATCGCCGACAACACGGTGGCGTCTTCGATGCGGCGGTTGCCGACGATCGCGATGCGCGCCACCGTGCCGGACGCCTCGGCGGGCGCGGCGTACGCGACGTCGGGCGGGGCGACCTGGCAGACGACCAGCACGGCGAGCGCGACGCCGACAGCGGACGCGAACGCGCGCAGCGCCACCAAGGCTCGGGCCAACGAGGCGCCCCAGCGGGGGCCTCGGATGCGGTCGGAAGGAATCACTGCTCCTGAAACCGACCGTCGTGCAGCGTCAGGCGGCGCGGAAACCGGCCCGCGAGCTCCGATGAGTGGGTCACCACCACCAGGGTGCTGCCGAGCTGTTCGTTGAGATCGAGCATCAAGTCGAACACGGCCTGCGCGCTGCGCGCATCGAGATTACCCGTTGGCTCGTCGGCGAGCACGAGGCCGGGCCCCATAACCAGGGCGCGGGCGAGAGCTACCCGCTGCTGCTCGCCGCCGCTCAGCTCCCCAGGCTTGTGGGTGAGCCGGTCCCCGAGCCCAACCCGCACGAGCAGCGCCCGCGCGCGGGTGTTCGCGACGGCGACGGTGGCCCCCGCGAGCCGCACCGGCACCGCGACGTTCTCGAGCGCCGAGTGCTCGGGGAGCAGGTTGTGCGCCTGAAAGACGAAGCCGACCGAGCGGTTCCGAAGCCGCGCGAGCGCGCTGTCCGACAGCGACGCGAGATCGCGGTCCGCCAACCGCACCGTGCCGGACGTTGGGCGATCCAGCGCACCACAAAGGTGCAAGAACGTAGACTTTCCGGAACCGCTGCGCCCCACGACGGCCACACGCTCCCCGGGGTCGAGCGACAGGTCGACCCCGGACAACACGTCGACCACCTCGTGGCCCTTGAGGTACCGCTTCCGAACGCCCGCCATCACGAGCGACACCCCGTGCGCCGGCTGGGTCATTCGTACCTCAGCCCGTCGACGGGGTTGAGCCGGGCGGCCTCCCACGCCGGGTACAACGTCGCCACGAAGCACACCGCCAACGTCGCGAGGCCGGTGACCAGGAAGTTCGCCGGCAAGATCACTACCGGCAAGCTCGACAGGTAGTACACGTCGGTCTCGATCGGGAACTCATAACGATCGAGCCCGACGCACCCGAGGTACCCGATGACGGAGCCGAGCACGAGCCCGGTGACACCGATGACGAGCCCTTCCATCATGAAGATGCGTAGGATCGACCCACTCGAAGCGCCGATCGCCTTCAGGATGGCGATCTGCCGACCCTTCGTGATGACCATCATAATGAGCGTGGTGACGACCAGCAGCCCGGCGACCACGACGATCAGGGACAGGATCAGCCCCATCACGATCTTCTCGAGCTCGAGCGCCTCGAACAACGCTGCGTTCAGGCTCTGCCAGGGACGGGCATAGTGCGGGTACCCGACCGCCGCTTCGACCGCGACGGCGACGTCGCGTGCGGCGTCGACATCGACCGCTTTGACCTCGATCCCCGACACCTTGTCGCCGAGCTTCAAGAAGTCCTGCGCGACGTCGTTCGCGATGTACGTCCACTTCGTGTCGTACTCGTACATCCCGGAGTAAAACACCCCAGCGACCCGTACGTTTCGGATGGTGGGGCTCGGCATGCCGAGTAAGCCGCCGCCCCCGCCGAGCGGGTTGATGAGCTGCACGCGGTCGCCGGGGCCGACCTGGAGCTGGTCCATCAGCTCCCGCCCGATGATGATGCCGGGCAGCGCCTCGTCATCGGGGCCGCGGCCCGGGAACGTGCCGGCCATCGCGGTGAACACCTTGTGCCGCTCCTCCGCGGTCTGCAGCTCGCCGGCGGGGCCGTACACGAGGTCGTCGCGCAGCGCGGTCACCCGCCAGGTGGTCTCCGGATCGATGCCCTTGAGGATCACTCCGGAGCCGGTGGAGTCTCCACTCAGCATCACCTCGGTGTAGATAAAAGGAGTGGCTCCTAGCACTTGAGG
>CAIUDO010000574.1 GCA_903897935.1 uncultured Pseudomonadota bacterium | reverse complement strand
GCTCGGCCTCGTGCAGCCCGCCGCGGTCTACCTCGCCGGGTTGTGAGCCCCGGCGCCTCGGTAGGGCTCCCGGAAGTCCAGGAGGTTGCCATGGTCTCGGTTCGTGTGTGTTGGAAGTCGTCGGGCCGCCCGGCCGCCGGTCACAGGGTGGTCGTAGGGTTCGACGGCTGGTCCCGTGGGATGTCGTCGGAGGCGTACACCGACAGCAACGGTGACGTTCACTTCGACAACGACCCCGGACGAGGGACCGTCTATGTGAACGGGTCCGCCGTACATCAGGGACACCTCTCGGGTCGCGTCGTCGTCTACGTTTGAGGTGTCAGCGGCGTGCGGGTTCGTGGTAGCGGCGCACCGCCCACACGATGCGGGCGCCCGCCTTCGCGGATCCGCGCAGCGTGCCGCTGATCTTCGACCGCCCCGCGTTGCGGGCGCGGTAGCGGACCGGCACCTCGATCACGCGCAGCCCGCGCGTGATCGCCTTCATCTGCATCTCGACGTTCCAACCCCAGGTCGGGTCGACCATCTCGAGGCGCACCAGCGCGCTCCACCGGATCGCGCGGAACGGCCCGAGGTCCTGGTACCGGTGGCCGACCGCGTGGTGGATCAACCACACTGCGAAGCGGTTTCCGAAGCGCTGCGCGGGGGTGAGCGCGCCGGGCTCGGCGCCGCGGGACCGATCCGACAGCACGAGGTCGGCTTCGTCGCGCTCGATCGGGCCGATCAGGTCGGGCAGCCGCGACAGGTCGTCGGCGCCGTCGGCGTCGAGGATCACGACGACGTCGGGTGGGTCGGCGGCGAGGTAACGAAGACCTGCTTGGACCGCGCTGCCGTAGCCGCGGCGCGGCTCCGTCACGACGACCGCGCCGCCGGCGCGCGCGACGTCGGCGGTGCCGTCCGACGAGCCGTTGTCGGCGACGATCACCTCGACACCAACGAGCTGAGCGAGCACACCGGGCAACGACGCCGCCTCGTCGAGCGCGGGGATGACTACGGCGACCCTCACCCGGGCGCCAGCACGATGACGGGCACGACGAGCGGGCGCGTGACGTCGGGCCAGCACAACCCGGTCGTGCACGCCTGGTGCGTGACCGACAACGTCAACGACGCCGCGCCGGGGGTGAGCGACGCGGGCGCCCGCACGGGGACGTCGATGGTGGTGTCGGTGGTCCAGACCGGGCGGGTGGCGGTCGGATCGGCCGGGTCGGGGCGGGTGGTGCCGGCTGGCAGGGCGACCGGCGCGGCGGCCCACTCGGCGGGGACCACGACGGCGACCCGATCCTGGTACACGCTGGCGCCGGGCGGGATGACGACCTTGACGGACACGACCCCGGCGGCTCCGGGCGCGAGCAGCGCCGCGGAGGCGGACCAGGTGACGGGATCGGGGACCGCCGCCCAGGCGACCGTCGACCACCAGAGCATCGCTACCTCCGGGTCGTCGGTAACCTGCGGGCGGGTCCCGAGGCGCCGCCGCGTACGGCGGGCCCCGCGCGTGGGCCGCCGGTGCGGTGATATGCCGTGCCGCCGCTCGGACGGGCGGGAGGAGGGCGCGTGGAGGACTCGGGCTGGCTCGTGCGCGGCGTGAGCGTCGACGGCAGCGTGCGGGTGTTGGGCGTGCGCGTGGCTGACGCCGCCGAGCGCATCCGGCGCGCCCACGGCTTGTCGCCCGGCGCCGCGCGCCTCGCCGCCGAGGGCCTCGTCGCCACCGCGCTGCTCGCCGCGTTCGTCAAGGGCAAGGAGCGGCTCACCCTGCAGATCCAGTCGCGGGCGCCCGCGTGCGCGTTCATGGGCGACATCGACGGAGAAGGCCATGTTCGCGGCCGGTTCTCGCCGCAGTACATGCCAGTGGGCACGGTCGAGCTCGACGG
>CAIUDO010000573.1 GCA_903897935.1 uncultured Pseudomonadota bacterium | reverse complement strand
GATGTGCGCGTCGACGACGTCGTCGCGGAGCTGAAGCTCCCGTTCCCGGTCGACCCGTCGTCGGTGCTGGAGGAGCGGGTGAGCGCGTTGTTCGGTCGCTCGGACGTCGTGGTGTTGTCGTGACGCCGCTCCTCGTGCTCGCGTTCGCTGCGCAGGCTGCACCGCCTGCGACCCTCCCCGGCGACGTGGTCGTGCCCGGCAGCGGCGGTACCTGGATCAACTGGACCACGCTGCGGCTCGAGGCGGAGGGCGCCGCGACGGGCATCGGGGTCGGGTCGATGCCGGCGACGCTCGAGCAAGAGGCTCGCGCAGAGATCGGCCCGAACCTGCTCAAGCGCGCCCAGGACCTCGAGGTGCGGAGCGGGATGCGGGTCAGCGCCATCCTTTCGGAGCCCACGCTCGGACCCCAGGTGGGCAGCCAGATCGGGCTGTGGGAGGTCGACGAGGCCCGCTACTTCGCGTCGGGCAAGGTCGTCTTGCGGGCTTCGGTGTCGATCGCCGACGTGCTCAAGCCGTGGACCGTGTCCGAGTCGGTCGACCGCGGCGACGTGCTCGTCGACGCGCCGCTCGTCAGCGGGGTGCTCGTCGACGCGCGGGGCGTCGAGGTCACGCCGGCGTTCGCGCCGCGCCTACTCGATGCCGCGGGCGTGCCCGTCTTCGATGGGCGGGTCTGGGCCGATCGGGCGACCCAGGCGACCATCACTCGGTACGTCACCGACCCCGCGCACCCCGCCGCCGCGATGGCAGGAGCGACGCCGATGATCGTAGTCGCTGCCGGCGCGATGGGCTCCGACCTCTTGCTGACCGCGGACGACGCGGCGGCCCTGCGCGCCCAAGGGGCGGTCGACGCGCTGCGCGGCGGCGCGCTCGTCATCGTCGTCGACCCGCCGTGAGCGTGCGCTCGTCCTGGCTCGGGCGGGTACCGTACGAAGCTGCCTGGGCCGGTCAGATCGAGCGGCGGGACGAGGTGCTCGCCGGCGGCCCCGACGTGTTGTGGCTGCTCGAGCACCCGCCGGTGATCACCGTCGGGCGCCGCGCTTCCGAAGCCGGGCCGCTCCCTACCCTCGGGGACGTGCCGGTGGTGCACGTCGAGCGTGGGGGCCTCGCGACCTGGCACGGCCCAGGGCAGCTCGTCGGCTACCTTATCGCCGATCTGCCGCGCCGCGGATGGAAGGTCAAGGGCGTCGTCGCTGGGATCGAGCTCGGTGTCTCGGCGTACCTCTTGGATCTTGGCGTTGGCGCCGGCACGCGCGACGGCTACCCCGGCGTTTGGGTCGGCCCCGACAAGGTGTGCGCGATCGGCCTGCACGTGCGGCGCGGCGTCACGATGCACGGCTTCGCACTGAACCTCGACCCCGATCTCTCTGGTTTTTCGTCGATCGTTCCGTGCGGCATCACCGACGGGGGCGTGACGTCGGTGGCGCGCGTCCTCGGGAGCGCGCCTTCGCCCGAGCGGGCGGCGGCGGCCGTCGGTGAGGCGGTGCTCACGGGCATCACGCGCTGGCACGCGATGTCGCCTTGACGCTCCGCGGGCGAAGCTGTTACCTGCGGCCCGTTACAGGCATGTAGCTCAGTGGGAGAGCACCGCCCTGACACGGCGGGGGTCAACAGTTCAATCCTGTTCATGCCTATCCCTTGCCGCCATCACGTGGGTCCGCCCCGTGAGGCGGCGTTCGCGTTCCCGTCAGCGTTGGATGCACGATTCAATTGCGCCGTCCGGTAAACCCCGTTGATTGACGCTTTGATCGTCTCGCCGACGCTCACTCATCGCATGCATCACGCCAATGGCGTGGTCGCGAATGTCTTTGGTTTCGACGTTGCTTTCCTCGTGTGGGGTTGCGCCGTCGATCTTCACACGCGATGCTCTGCAGCCGTGAAGTCGGCTGGCCACGCCGCATCGCACCGACACCCCCATCCACCATGTGAGGCGACTTGAGGAGAGGACCCCGTAGGAACGCGAAGGAAGAGGTGCGTCCCACGCGTACGGAAGAGCCGCGTGTAAACCGGCGTATTCGCGTGCCGCGCGTGCTCGTCATCGACGAAGAGGGCCGCAAGCTCGGCGAGTTCATGACTGAAGACGCGGTGCGCCTCGCGCAAGAGCGCGGGCTCGACCTCGTCGAGGTCGCCCCGAACGGCCGCCCGCCCGTCTGCCGCATCACCGACTACGGCCGCCTCAAGTACGACCGCAAGAAGAAGGACGCGCAGGCTCGTAAGAACCAGGTCCAGGTGCAGATCAAGGAGGTCAAGCTCCGCCCGAAGACCGACGAGCACGACATCGCGGTCAAGATCAAGCACATCCGTATGTTCTTGGAAGAGGGGAACAAGGTCAAGATCACCGTGCGGTTCAAGGGGCGCGAGATCGCGCACCGCGAGATCGGCGGTGAGCGCTGCGAGGAGGTGGTGCGGCTGGTCCGTGACATCTCGGCCGTCGAGACGCCGCCGCGGATGGACGGCCGTCAGATGTTCATGATCCTCGTCCCCACCAAGAAGCCCATTCGTCGCCCCGAAGCGCCTGTCCGCCCGAATCGCCCCGGCGATCTCGACGAGAACGGTATGCCCGTCCCGCCGAACATGGACGAGCTGGAAGACGCGATCGACGATGATGACGACGACGACGACGACGACGACCTCGACGACGATGACGACTCCGACGAGGTTGACGACAGCGACGTGCCGGACGGCGAGCCGCGCCCCTGAGGCGAGCGCGTCGCGGGTCCTGGACTCGCGCGCAAGTGTGCGTTAGTCGCCGGGGGCCCCGGGGGTCCTCAGGCGGCTGCGAATCAGCCGTGCTGGCCCGTTGACGGGTGGAGTAGGAACGATGCCCAAGATGAAGACGAAGCGGGCTGCGGCCAAGCGCTTCAGCTTTACGGCGACTGGCAAGGTGAAGTTCAAGCACGCTCACCTGCGCCACTGCCTCGAGCACAAGCAGAAGTCGACGAAGAAGAAGCTGGTCCGTACCGGCATCATGACCTCTGGTGACGCGAACAAGGTTCGCGCCATGCTCCCGAACGGCTGATCACAAACAACCTGCGACGCCGCTACCGCCCGCTGGGTTGGGAACCGGTGCTAGGAGATCGCAATGGCACGCGTAAAGCGCGCACAGATTCGTAAGACGCGCAAGAAGAACCTGTTTCGGCGGGTGAAGGGCTTCTTCCTCGGGCGTCGCCGCCTTCGGCAGGCCAAAGAGTTCGCGATGCGGGCGATGTACCAGGAGTACGTCGGTCGCAAGCAGCGGAAGCGGCAGTTCCGCACGCTGTGGACCACCCGCATCAACGCGGCGTCGCGTGAGCATGGCTTGTCGTACTCGAAGCTCATCCACGGGCTCAAGGT
>CAIUDO010000572.1 GCA_903897935.1 uncultured Pseudomonadota bacterium | reverse complement strand
CGCAGCAGGCGCTCCGCGGTCACCGGCTCGTCGTCGACGTAGATCGACCCTTCTAGCGTGATCCAGATGTCGAGATCGCGATCGTCGGTGACGACCGCGTCGGACGAGCTGCGCGGCAGGTCGACCTGGATGCCCGGCGTCGAGATGAACGTGGTCGACACCATGAAGAACAACACGAGCTGGAACACGATGTCGATCATCGGCGTGAGGTCGATGGTCGGATCGGGCCGCCTCTGTACGCCGAGGCGCATCAGGCCGACTCGCTCGGCGACGCGCCCGAGGCCGTCTCGCTCTCGGCGTGGATCTCGGCGAGGATCGCGAGCGCGACCTCCTCGACGTCGATCACGAGGTCATCGACGCGGCCCAGCAGGTAGCGGTTCGCCACCAACGCCGGGATGCCGACGCACAGCCCCGCGAACGTGGTGATGAGCGCTTGCGAGATGCCCCCGGCGAGGCTGCCGACGTTGCCCATGCCCTGGCTCTGGATGACCTCGAACGTGAGGATCATGCCGCCGACCGTACCGAGCAGGCCGAGCAGCGGCGTGACGGAGGCGATGGTCCCGAGCACCGGCACGTACCGCTCGAGCTCGGCCGCTTCCCGGCGACCAACCTCCTCCATGCGCTCCTTGACGATGGATCGCGGCTGCCCGCGCACCTCGATGCCACGCTCGACGACCCGAGCCACCATCGCCTCACGCTTCCGGCACAACGTGGCCGCGTCGTCCCACCGGCGGCGGCGCGCCAGGTCGACGACCTCGACGGCGAACGCGCGCGGCGCTACCCGCTCGCGTCGCAGCGCCCAAAGCCGCTCGACAAACGCCGCGACCGCGATGATCGAACACAGCAGGATGGGGACCATGACCGGCCCGCCCGCGACTACGTACGACCACACGTCGCCTACCTCCCCGCGATGCAACGCCGGCCCGTATCGCGCCGTGACCCGCGCCGCCGCGTCGACTACGCGCCGCCCGACGGGTAGGGACGTTCATGCGCCGCTCGTTCGCCCGTCGTATCGCGCCCCGCCTCGTGCTCGTCCTCGCCGTCGTCGTAGGGATCGCGTTGCTGTGGCCGAACAGCCCCGCTCTGTACCTGGTCCGACAAGGCCAGGTGCAAGCGTCGCTCTTGTGGGGCCGGGTCCCCGTCGCGTCGATGCTCGACGCGCCCGAGCTCACCGAGAAGCAGCGCGAGCGGCTGCGGCTGTCGCAAGAGATCATCGCGTTCGGCGCGCGACAAGGTCTCAACGTCGAGGGCAGGTACCAGCGGGTGAACCCGACGTGGGACTACAAGATCTGGAACGTCAGCGCGGCCGGCGCGTTGTCGTTCGAAGCCCGGGAGTGGTGGTTCCCGATCGTCGGCACGGTCCCGTATCTGGGCTACTTCGACCGCGACCAGGCGCTCGGGCAGGTCCGGCTCCTCCAAGCTCAAGGTTGGGACGTCAAGATGCGCCGCGCGGGCGCGTACTCGACCCTCGGCTGGTTCGACGACCCGCTGACCTTGTCGATGCTGGGCGGCTCCGAGCGTGGCCTCGCCAACACGCTCCTGCACGAGCTCACGCACGCCACCTTGTGGATCCCCGGCTCGGTCACCTTCAACGAGTCGCTCGCGTCGTTCGTGGGGGACACCCTGGAGATGCGATGGCTCGTCGAGAAGTACGGGGAAGACGGCGAGCCGGTCCGCGACGCGATCGAGGCGGACGAAGACAGCGCGCGGTGGCGGCGCTTCATGCACGGCGTGTACGAGGACCTCGACGCCGTCTACAAGGATCCGCACCTGAGCTACGCCGAGAAGCTGCGTATCAAGCAGCAGACGTTCGCCTCGTTGCCGATCCGGGTCGCCCGCCTCGACCTGAATCGCAGGCGGCACTACGTGAAGTATGCCGCCGAAGAGTCCTGGAACAACGCCCAACTCGGGAACTTCCGCCGCTACAACGACGACCAAGACGGGTTCGCCGCGCTCCTCGACGCCGACGACGGCGACATCCCCAAGTTCCTCGCGCGGGTCGAGCGCATCGTCTCCGACGCCGACGACCCCAAGAAGGCCATCAAGCGGGCGGCCAAGAAGCTCGCTGCGCGCAACGACACGGAACCGACCGACGCGCCGGCTGTCCCAGAACTGGGCGTTCAAGATCCTTGAACGATCGTCCCAGAATTCGGACAGCGGGCTGCCCGACGGTCACGCCCGCACGGTCAAGTGGTACGGCCGTACGTTGTTCCGCACGACACATGTCGACGTTCCATGACATCCGGCCGGTGGCACGCTCCTTGCTCTAAGGAGGGCACCGGGAGGCACCATGGCACGAGCGGTCGCACGGCGGGTCGAGGACGACGGGAAAGAAGCCGTTCTCAACAAGTACCTGCGGGCGATGGGTGACATCCCGCTGCTCAACGGCGAAGACGAGATCGAGGTCGCGCGGCGCATCGCCGACGCCGGTCCGGACGCCGAGCTCGCGCGCGCCGCCCTGATCAAGGCGAACCTCCGCCTCGTCGTGTCGATTGGTCGTCAGTACATCTACCGCGGCCTGCCGATGACGGACCTCATCCAAGAGGGCAACCTCGGCCTGATGCGCGCGGTCGAGAAGTTCGACTACACCAAGGGCTTCAAGTTCTCGACGTACGCGTCGTGGTGGATCCGCCAGGCGATCATCCGAGCGATCGAGTCGCAGATCCGCACGATCCGGGTGCCGATCTACAAGCTCGAGGTCGTCAACCGGGTCGGGCTCGTCCAGAAGATGCTGTTCCAGCGCTACGGTCGCGAGGCGTCGCTGCAGGACGTGGCGAAGCACCTCGACATCGAGCTCGGCCACCTCGAAGAGATCATGCAGGTCGCCCGCGAGCCGATGAGCCTCGACGCCGAGCTCGGCGACGACGGCGACGCGACGATGATGGACTTCGTGGAGAACCCGGACGCCGAGGCGCCGGGCGAGAACCTCGAAGCGGAGGCCTTGCGCGACCACATCGACGAGGTCCTGTCGAGCCTCACCCCGCGCGAAGAGAAGGTGCTCCGCATGCGGTACGGACTCGGGGAGCCCACGCAGTACTCGCTCGAGGAGATTGGAGCCCGGTTCTGCCTCACCCGCGAGCGGATCCGGCAGATCGAGATCAAGGCGCTCCGCAAGCTGCGGCACGTGCGCCGTCGCAATTCCCTCGAGTCGTTCCTGGAAGGCTCGGCTCAACTCTGAGCCTGCCAGGGGTCGAACCTGCCCTGGAGGCGCCGGGCCCCTCCCCGACGCCTCCAGGGTTCAGGTCTACGCCGCTCCTACGCGATCTTCGCCCGGTACGCCGCCGCATCCATCAGGGCGGCCGCGGGGCCGAGATCCGCGCAGCGCAGCTTGACCAACCAGCCGCCGCCGTAGGGATCCGCGTTGACGGTGTCTTCGGAGCCGTCGAGGTCGGCGTTCACCGCGATGATCTCACCACCGACCGGGGTGTAGACCTCCGCGACGGCCTTGACCGACTCGACCTCGCAGACCGCCGCGCCGGCCGCGAACGCGGCCCCGACCTCGGGCAGCTCCACGTGCACGATCTCGCCCAGCGCGTCCTGCGCGAACGCCGTGATCCCAAGGGTCACGACGTCGCCGTCGATCGCGATCCACTCGTCGTGCTGGGTGTACTTCAGCCGATCCGGAAACTCCACGACACCACCTCCCGCGCCATCACGCCGAATGGCTGCGCTTGTAGAAAGGACCGTTCACGACGACGCCGGGCGCCTCTTTCCCGCGCACGTCCACCACGAGCGACGCGCCAGCGGCGGCGTGATCGCGATGCACGTACGCCAACGCGACCGGGTACCCGAGCGTCGGCGCCAGCGTGCCCGACGTGACGAACCCGACGTCGACGCTGTTCGCGAACACGCGCATGCCATCGCGCGGGATGCGCTTGCCCTCGATGCGCACGCCCACGAGGCGCGTAGCCTCGTTGCCGCGACGGGCCCGCAGGGCGTCCTGGCCGACGAACCCGCCCGCCTTGTCGAGCTTGGTGATCCACGCGAGGCCCGCCTGCCACGGGCTGGTCTCGTCGCTCAGCTCGTGCCCGTACAGGTTGTACCGAGCCTCGAGCCGCAGCGTGTCGCGCGCGCCGAGCCCGCACGGGACCGCGCCCGCCTCGGCGCCGGCCGTCAACAGCGCTCGCCACACCGCGACCGCGTGCTCGGCCGGGCAGAACACCTCGAAGCCGTCTTCGCCGGTGTACCCGGTGCGCGCGACGATGCAGCCCGCGACCCCCGCCACGCTGCCGAGGCCGAACCGGTAGTTCGCGAGCCCGCCGACCGCGACGTCGGTGATCGGGGCCAACGCGCGCTCCGCCAGCGGGCCTTGGAACGCGATCTGCGCCCAGGCGTCGCCTTCATCGACGAGCGAGCAATCGGACGTGTCGAGGTGGGCCTCGAACCACGCGCGGTCCTTGTCGCGGTTGGCCGCGTTCACGCACACCAAGACGTCGTCGGCGGCGATGCGGTACACGACGACGTCGTCGACCAGCCCGCCGCGCTCGTTGGTGAGCCCGTTGTACTGCGCCTGCCCGTCGACCAGCGACGCGACGTCGTTCGTGACGAGCTTGTTGACGGCGGCGACCGCGCCGGCGCCGCGCACCCGCAGCTCGCCCATGTGCGACACGTCGAACAAGCCGAGCGCGGTGCGCACCTTCGTGTGCTCGGGGATGAGCCCCGAGTACTGAACGGGCAGCTCCCACCCAGCGAAGGGCACGATGCGGCCACCGAGGGCCACGTGTTCGTCGTACAGCGGCGTGCGGCGCAGCTCCATGGGGACCTCGCATCGGGGCATCTGCCCCGGCCGGACCCGGTAACGCCGCCCCGATCGCCTCGCTACGCGGTCGCCGCCCGGAACGTGTTCTGCATCAGCATCGCGATCGTCATCGGCCCGACGCCGCCCGGCACCGGGGTGACGAACGCGGCGTGATCGAGGCCAGCGCCGACGACGTCCCCGACCAGCCGCCCGTCCGGCAGCCGGTTGATGCCGACGTCGACGACCACCGCGCCCGGCGCGATCCAATCGGCCGCCACGAACTCCGGGCGCCCCACCGCCGCGACGACGATCTCGGCGCTCCGCACCAGCGCCGCGACGTCCCGCGTGCGACTATGCGCCAGGGTGACGGTACAATCGGCGTGCTCCAGGAGCTGCGCCATCGGCCGGCCCACGATGTTCGACCGGCCGACGACCACCGCCCGCGCGCCGCGCAGGGTGACCCCGGCCTCGGCGAGCAGCGCCATGACCCCGAGCGGCGTGCACGGGACGTGGCCCACGCGGCCCTGCACGAGCAACCCTGCGTTCGTCGCGGTCAGCCCGTCGACGTCCTTACGCGGGTCGATCCGATCCGCCACCGCAGCGGCGTCGAGGTGCGCCGGGAGCGGGAGCTGGACCAGGATCCCGTCGATCGTGGGATCGGCGTTCAAAGCGTCGACCACACGGAGCAGGTCGGGCAACGAGGTGTCGGCCGCGAGGTCCACCTGGCGGTGTACGAACCCGAGCCGATGGGCCACCGTGCCCTTCCGCGACACGTACACCCGTGACGCCGGATCTTCGCCGACGAGCACGACCGCGAGCCCCGGAGGACGCGGCAGCGCCGGCACCTGCCGGGCGAGCTCCTGGTTGAGGCGCCGCGCGAGCGCTTGACCGTCGAGCGGGATCATGTGGAGGACGACGTCGACGGGGCGGCGGCGGGCGCGGCGGCGGGCGCGGCGGCGGGCGCTGCGGCCGGCTTGCTCGCCTCGGAGCCGCCCGACGAGCCACCACCGGCGTCCGACGACTTCTTGAGCCCGTAATGGTCGCGGTACCAGCCCCCGCCTTGCAGCACGAACGACGACGCGCTGACCTTCTTGCGCGCCGGCCCCGCCCCGCACTCGGGGCAATCCGGAGTCGGCGCCGAGATCTTCACGAGGCGCTCAAACTCGTGGCCGCACGACTCACACCGATACTCGTAGATGGGCATGACTCCTCCAGGGGCGCGCGCCGAACGCGCGCCGCGAACCGCGCGCCGATATAGGGACGGGCCTCAAAGCGCCAACCCCGAACCCGGATCCCCAACCGGCGCCCATGATTCCGGTCCACCACCTCCTCATCGTCCCGCCGCTCTTGTTGCTGGGTGTCATGCTCGCGATCTGCGTGGGGGCGTGGGCCGCCTTGGTCGTCGACCGCGGCGAACCGGCGCGCTTTTCGGCGCGTGACCTCTCGGTGGCGGTGCGCGAGGCCACCGCCCGCGCCTTGTTCCTCACCGTCGGCTTCGTCCCCGCCTCGGGGGCACGGTTCGAGCGCGGCGCGGTGCCGGTCGTCTTGATGCTGGACCCACAGGTCCCGCCGCTCGCCGGGTACTTCTTGGCGTCGTACCTGCGTCGGCGCGGGCGTGAGGTCGTCGTGGTCTCCACGCGCGGCCCCCGCTCGCTCGGCCTCGCCGACCACGCCGAGCGCGCCGCGCGCCTGATCCACGGCGCGCTGGGCGGCGCCGAGCGGTGCGACGTCGTCGCCCACGGGCAGGCCGGCGTGATCGCCGGGTGGTGGCTCAACCACCTCGGCGGCGCCCCGCGCGTGCGGCGCCTCGTCACCCTGGCGACGCCGTGGGCGGGCACCCGCTTGTCGGTGTTCGCGCGGACCAAGATCGGCCGCGAATTGTCGTTCGAAGCTCCGATGCTCGCCGCCCTGGTCCCCCCGCCCGTCCCCACGACCTGCTTCTGGTCCCCCGACGATCCGTTCGTCGTACCGTCCGCGTCGGCGGTGCCTGCGGGCTGCGAGGCGGTGCGCATCGACGGCGCCGGTCACCACGAGCTGCTGCTGTCGGCCCGGCTGTTTCGGGCGCTCGGCGCGCTGCTCGTGGCGGCGCCATGAGCGTGTTCTCCCGGCGCCTGCTCGCGGTGGCGGGCAAAGGCGGCGTCGGCCGCACCACCGTCGCGGCGGCGCTGGCCCTTGCCGCTGGCGCGCGCGGCCGCCGGGTGTGTGTCGCCGAGCTGTACGGGGCGTGGCGCATCCAGCACCTGTTCGGCGCGCGCGCGCGCTCGTACACGCCGATCCCGATCGCCCCGCGCGTCGACGCCATGAGCCTCGACGCCGTCGACTGCCTCGACGACTTCGGCCGAAAGAAGCTCAAGATCGGGGCCCTGGTCAAGGCCCTCCTGCACAACCGCGTGATGGGGGCGTTCCTCGACGCGGTCCCAGGCCTGCACGACCTGCAGCAGCTCGGCAAGATCGAGAACATGCTGATGGAGCCAGGGCCCGGCGAGCCCCGCTACGACCTCGTCGTGCTCGACGCCCCAGCCACCGGCCACAGCCTGACCATGCTGGCCGGCGCGCGGGCGATGCGCGAGATGACGGTCGTAGGCCCGTTCCACGACCTCGCGCACCGCATCGAGGCGCTGCTCGATGACCACGCACGCACCGGCCTCGTGCTGGTCACGCTGCCCGAGGCGCTGCCGGTGCGCGAGGCCCTCGAGCTCGTTGAGGCGCTCGGGCCCGACGCGCCCCTGCTCGACGCGATCGTCGTCAACCAGGTCCGTCCCGCGTCCGTCCCCGCCGAGATCGCGGGCGTCCCGTGGGAGACGGTGCGAGCGGCGCTCGTGACCGACCCGAACCCAGACGTGCAGGCGGTGCTCGCGACCGCGGATCAGTTCGTGCTCCGACAACACGCGGCCGACCGCGCGCTCACGCGCCTCACCAACGCAGTCCGCGCCCGGCACGCCGCCGCGACCACCTGCTCGCTGCCGAGCGTCGACGTCGATCAGCTCACCGCCGACGACGTGCGCGCGTTGGCGCGCTCGTTGGTCCACCTCGGAGACGCCACGTGACCCCCCAGGTCGTCGTCACGTGCGGGGTCGGAGGCGTCGGCAAGACCACCACCGCCGCCGCGTTCGGGGTCGCCCACGCGCTCGCGGGCGCGCGCGTGGTCGTCGTCACGATCGATCCGGCCCGCCGGCTCGCCGACGCCCTCGGGGTCTCGCTCACCAGCCACACCCCCGAGCGCGTTCCGCTCGACGATCCGTCGATCTGCGGCACGCTGTCGGCCGTGATGCTCGATCGAAAGGCGATGTGGGACAGCATGGTGCGCACGCTCGCCCCGAGCGCCGACGCCGCCGATCGCCTGATCCACAACCGGTACTACCGCGCCGTGTCCACGCGCCTGACCGGGTCCCACGAGTACATGGCGGTCGAGCTGCTGCACGCGCTCGTGGCCGAGGGCGCCTGGGACGTGATCGTGCTCGACACCCCCCCCGCCTCGAACGCCGAGGAGTTCCTGCGCGCGCCCGACCGGGTGCGCCGCTTGCTCGACCGTCGCGTGCTTGAGGCGCTGACCGGCAGCGCGGGCGGCTTGTTCGGCGGCGCCACCCGTAAGGCGCTCGGCCTCGCGCGCCGGCTGATCGGCGAGCGCGTGTTCGACGACATCCAGGAGTTCCTCGGCTTGTTGTCGGCCATCTCCGAGCAGGTCGTGGCCCACAACGCAGCGATCGACAAGCTGCTGGCCTCACGATCGACGGCGTTCTACCTCGTCGTCACGGTCAACCACGGCCGCGACGACGACGACGCGCGGTTCATCGAGACGCTGCGCGAGCGCGGCATCCGGTTCGGCGGGTTCGTCGCCAACCGCGTACACGAGCAACCGCCCCCGATCCAGCGGTTCGACCCCCACCCGCCCCCCGGCGTCGACCCGGCGGCGTGGGCGCAGTGGGTCACCGTGCTCGGCGCGTTGCCGGCTGCGGCCGCCCGGGAGGCCGAGCACGACCGCCGGGCCGCCGAGCGCCTCGCGAGCGGCGGCGACTCGGTCTGGTGCTTGCCCGAGGTGCCCGGCGGCGCCCACTCGGTCAGCGCGCTGCGCCGGCTCGCGGAGCGGCTGCCCCCGCGCTGACGGCGCCGTCCGTCGGGGCGCCGGAGCGGCGGCTCAGGTGCCGCTCTGGATCACGTAGTTCGCGACGACCGTGCTGCCGCGCGGCGGGATCGCGTCGCCCCAGAAGGTCAGGTACAGCGTGGTCGCGTCGTAGGTCCAGCCGTTCTGCATCGTGACGTCTTCCGCGACCGGCACCTCGTCGACGAACACCTCGAGCGTGCCGTCCTTGGCGCCCGACGAGAGCAAGAACGTCGAGCGAACGCCGGTCGCGTTCAGGCCGAGGTCGTACATGACGCCCGCGTAGTCGGCGTCGCAGATGGTGCCGTTGATCCCGCCCATCAGCGCCGCGAACTGGTGGTAGCGGAAGCCCGGCACCGCGGTGGTGCAGCCTTCGGACGCCTCCGGCCCGACGATCGTGCCGACCTGCACCATCGACGGGTCGGTCTTAAGCGCGCGCAGGTCGGAGACGAACTCGGCGACCGGGACCAGCAGGTTCTCGTTGTCGTAGCAGGCCTGCGCCGGCATGCCCTCGAGCGCGAACTCGTCGGAGCAGTCGTTCTCGTCGGACACGATGACGATCACCAGGAACGCGTCGGACCGCAAGAACCCGGCGTTCGCCCCGGTGGTCATCGTCGGGGACAACGCGAACGTAGCCGCCTCGAGTCCCTTCTCCTTGTCGGAGCCGGTCGTGCCGACGTGCACCCGATCCCGGAACAAGTTGACGTAGTCGTCGTCTTGCGTGATCACGGCGGGGTCACCGAGCAGGTGGCCGCGGTTCGGATCCGTCGCCTCGAGCGACGTGGTGACCACACCGAGCTGGAAGTCCGTGCCCGTCGCCTCGATCTCTTCGATGAAGTCGGCGAAGCCCGCCGCCAACGAGTCCTGCTCCTCCGCCATCGAGTGGCTGTCGTCTACGACCCACAGGATATCGACCTGGTTCGTCGGCTCCTGATACCAGGTGTCGGACCCGGACAATTCGACGACGTCATTCTCACTCACGCACGCGACCAACGCCACCAAGCCGCTCAACAGCATCGCACCCCCCGGTGGCGCCCCCCCGAGCGCCGCTACTCGAAGTATGCCTCAGAGATACACAGGTCGTCGTACTCCTTGCCCTTGACGACGGTCTCGAACGTCACTTTGACGCTAGAGGTGGTGTGGCTCGGGAACGAGATCACCTGCGGAAGCATGGAATTCTTGATCGTGACGCGCTCGGAGCCGCCGTCGGAGAACGTCAACAACGCGGCCGTGGTCCGATTGCCCTTCATCCACGCCGCGAGCGACCCGCCGATGCCGTTCACGACCGTGACCTTCGAGATCGCCTGCGACCCGCTGAACCGGATCTCCAGGTGCTCACCCGTGCCGTCCGAGGCCTTGTTGCCCTCGCACCACATGGTGTCCGGCAAGCCATCAACGACGTTCGACGCATAATAGTAGCCGTCGGCGTCCGCCGGCGCCTCCGACGACGCCGTCACGGCCGCGATCGACGGGCCGGTGGTCGCGGCGTCGAACACCTGGATCTCCGAGATCGCGGTGTCGGACCAGGTGGTCCCGTTGTACGCCGCGCTGATGCGCACGCGCAGCGACGTGGTCGACGTGGGCTTCGGCAGCGTGAAGTCCTGCGGCTTCATCTCGTCGGACATCGGCATCTTCACGGTCGATCCGTCCGCGAACTTGAGCTCCAGCTCCTTCGGGCGGCCGGCGCGCTCCCAGAAGTCGGTCGAGTACCAGATGCCGCCCCACACGCGGACGCGGGTGATCGTCTTCGCGCCACCGAGGTCGAACTCGACCCACGCGCCGAGGCCGTTCCCGGGATCCCCTTCGACCCACGAGGTCGACGCCTTGCCGTCGATGACCTGGTTCGCGTCGTACGACGTGCCGTCTTCGGGAGGATAAGAGGAGCTCGCGGTCACGGACGCGGGCTTGAGGCCAGCGGCGAACGCCGACCATGGCGTGAGAAGGCACAAGAGGCTCGGGACGAGGCCGCGGGTCATGGTTCCTTCCAGGTGGCGGCAGCCGGACACTCGGCCCGGCCACGTTGTTCCCCCGCGCCTTAGCGCGCCGCGCCCACCGCCTCACACCCCCTCGGAGCTACTTTGCGATTCCTGGTCGCGATCCCCACCCCGTTCGACCCGCGCGGCGAGGTCGACCACGCGCGCCTCGCGGCGCATGTCGGCGCGCTCGCGGCCGCTGGTGTCGACGGGTTCGTGCCGACCGGCACCACCGGCGAATACCCCTACCTGTCGGCCGACGAGAAGCTCGCGGTCTACGCCACGACCCTCGAAGCGGCCGCCGGCAT
>CAIUDO010000571.1 GCA_903897935.1 uncultured Pseudomonadota bacterium | reverse complement strand
CAGCAGGAGGCCCGCGTAGACGACCTGCCAGGCGGGCGTGGCCACCGCGAAGAACAGGACGATCGGGGACAACCACAGCGCGAGCGCGCCGGCGCGGGCGAGCGTGTCGGCGACGACGTGGATGACCGCGTCCGGCGGCGTCGCGAGGTGCGCGAGCTCGTTGCCGACGACGAGGGTGGGCGTCGTGAGCACGGCGGTGCCGAGCGCGGCCAGGACCGGGCCGCCCACCAGGGTCGTCACCGACGCGCCCTCCGCGAACGCCGCGCTGGCGCCGAGCGCGACGAAGCCGAGCAGGCCGGTCGCGAGGCGCGGGAGCGTGTCGCGCAGCGCCATCGTCGCGGGCGGGATCGGGGCGGGCAGCGTGGCCGCTGGCGCGTCTACCGTTGTGGACATCGGGGCCTCCTTGCCCCCCATGATTATGGAACGAACGTGTTTGGCGCGCGCAGGAGCGGTCCGGAGGTGGTGCAGGAGTGGTGCAGACCCGGTAGGGGGCAGCCGCCGCGGGTCGGCGGGAGGAGCGATGACGGACGCGCGGTGGGCATGGGTCGAGATCGGGTGCACCGTCGCCGCGCCGACCGTGATCCTGATGTGGGGCACCGAGCGCATCGGGCCGATGGCTTCGTTGGTGGTGGCGTTGTCGTTCCCGGTCGTGTTCGCGATCGTGTCGATGGTGCGCGAGGGGCGGCCGAGCGGGCTCGCGCTGTTGTCGTTGTTGAGCGTGTCGTTGACGGGCGGCGTCGGGTTGTTGGCGCTCGACCCGACGTGGTTCGCGGTCAAGGAGGCCGCGATCCCGTTCGGGTTCGGCGCGATGTTCGCGGGCAGCGCGTTCACGAAGCGGACCGCCGTGGACGTCGTGCTGGACCGCGTGCTCGATCCCGAGCGGATCAAGCCGAAGATGACCGAGCCTGCCGTCGCAGCGCGCGTGCGGGGCGTCACGCGGCGGGCCACGCTCCAGATGGCGGGCGTGACGGCGCTGTCAGGCGTCGCCAACTTCATCCTGGCGCGGTCGTGGGTGACGGCGGCGGCCGGAACGCCGGAATTTACCGAGCAACTCGGCGACTACACCGGCGGCTCGTTCGTCGTCATCAACCTGCCGGTGATGGCGCTGACGATGTGGGTGCTCACGCGCGCGTTCGCGGCGCTCGAAGCGGCGTTTGGCGAGCCGCTCGACAACCTGCTGCGCACCGCCCAAACGACGAAGCCCCCTCGGCCGGATTCGGCAAAGGGGGCTTAGAAGCTGGAATTGGGCTGCTAGGACTCGAACCTAGAGACTTCAGGGTCAGAACCTGACGTGTTGCCAATTACACCACAGCCCAGCGCGGGCGGCTCTTAACGACGGGCTCCCGGGGTGGCAAGCGCCGCGACGCTTCTCGTCATTCGGAAGGAGCTAGCATCAGAATGACGCGAGGACGGGCCGCCGGCCTTGACGCGCCCCCGGTCGGCGGTCATGTAGCAGCGTCGGGCGGCGAGCGGCGAGGGCCGGCGCGCGAATCCGACACGGTACTTGACATGGGGGCGCACCGGTTTCGACGGGGTCGCAGTAAGTGAAGGCCGCGTGCCGAGCTCGTACGGTGCTCGTTAAAGAACGTACATGTTCGCAACTACTAGCTGCCAACAACAACAACAACTTCGCGGCTCTCGCTGTCGCCTAGACAGTGTTCCGCTGTCCTGATGGGTACTGCCAAGGGTTTCATCGGGGCATAATTGACTTGGATAGTCCCGAGTTCCTGTAGCGATGCAGGGGACGGAGGACGATAAACATTCACCCAAAGTCGTCGTCGAACCCGACCAACACCATGCTCTCCGGTGGGTCGGGGGAGTCCAGGAGATCTACGCACGTAGAAGCTGTAGCTGAGTGATTTCGGACGCGGGTTCGACTCCCGCCGCCTCCATCATGCTCGACGCAGGGCAGAACATCGGTCAGGCCGGGTTCTGCCCTTCGTTCGTCCAGCCCCACGAGCACAGCCACCACGCCGGGGCTGCGCGGTGCTCCGACGGCTGATGGGCGCGGACGCCGAACCTCGCGCCGCTGTACCGATCAGCCCTGCTCGCCGAGCCACCCGATCAACGCCGCCACCACCGACCGCCCGAACACGTCGTGGGTCCGCCCCTCCTCCCACCGCCTCGCCTCCTGCAGATCCCACGCGTTGTGCGTCTCGATGATCACCGATGGCACCGACGGCCGATCCAGCATGAACAAACGCCTCCGATCCCGCCAAACCCCAGGGACCTCATCCGCTTCGTACGCGTCTCCGTAGTCGCCCGCCCACGGCGCGAACCCCGCCCCCGCCAACGCCCGCGCGAGCTGCCGCGCCAGTCCGAGCCGCGCCGCGACCAGCGCGTCTGGTCCCCGGTCGCGCACCAACACCGTGAACCCTGGCTCATGGTCGGCCTTCCAACACACCTCCCCGGCGTCCGTCACGCCGGTCGGCGCGTTGGCCCAGCCCCGCGCGTCGCTGTGCAGCTCGATCACCGCGACCGCAGCCGACGCCTCGATCCGCGCCAACCGCGCCGCGTACGACGGCCGCGCCGCCCCGGACCGCGCCCGACGCGCCACGAACTGCCCGGTCGCGTCGAGCATCCGCGCCAGCCGATCCGCGGCGCGCAACGTGAAGTCCTGCTCCCGCACGCACGTGCTGCCGAGGTTGCCGACGTTCCCCGGCGCGCCGTGACCCGCGACGATGAACACCTCCCGAGGCGTGAACCCAGCTGGCACCTCGATCACCGGCGGCCGTAGCAGCGTGCCGACCTCCGGCCACCGCGGCGCGACCACCTCCTCGACCACCAGCGGGGCCGGCGCGACCGGCGCGACCGGGCGACACGCGAGCAGCGAAAGCAAGGACCACATGGGTCGCCAGACCGCAGACCTGCTCGTTACGTTCCGGCGACGGCGGCGAGTTGACGACCGGCTGACGCCCGAGGGCGCCGCAGCGGCCACGCGATAAGCGCGCGGCAGGAGGTCGCGTGGACGTCGCCCTGTTGCTTCAATCCCTCGTTCCTTTCATCGGCACTGTCGGCATCGTCATCGACGAGGTCTCCCGCGGGTCGGCCCGCGCCACCCTCCCGTACCGGCAAGCGGTCGGCAACCACCTGGGCACCGCTCACGCCGGCGCCGCCTACACCCTCGGCGAGACGGCGTCCGCCGCCGCCTTCTTGTCCGTCTTCGCGGACCAGCTCCCCGGCGCGTTCATCGCCCTGCGCGGCGCCACCGTCACGCACACCCGCGCGGCCCCCGGAGACACCGTCGCCACCGCCGTGATCGTCGGCAGCGCCGACGAAGCGCGCGCCGCCTACGACGCCACCGGCAAGGCCGACGTCGACGTGGTGGTCACGCTCGCGGTCGGCGCCACCACCACCGCCGAGATCACCTACCGCTGGGCGGTGCGCGCCCCGCGATGACGCCGTCCCGGCACAGCCGGTCGGCGCGCTTGAGCAACGTCGGCAGCCGGTGCGGGCCGTGCATCGACGCGACGAGCACCCGCGCCCGCTCCGCCGTGATCCCCCCCGCCGCCGACACGTACAGCGGGCGCTCGCTGCCGCCACGCTGGAGCGGCAGCGCGTCCCCGCCATGGAACGACTTCTTCGCGACCCCGACCACGTCGATGCCCGTCGCCTCGTGCAGCCGTGCCCCCAGCCCCGGCCGGCCGTCGAGCCACGCGTGCCCGTCGACGATGACGACCTCCGGCCGCTCCCCCCACGCCCCCAACAACACCAACAACGCCGGCAGCTCACGCCGATAGAAGGCGCCGGGCTCGTACGGCGCGACGTCGTCACACCAGACCACGCGCTCCACGGACGGCGCCGCTTGATCCCAGGCGTTCGCGCCCACACCCGCCACCTGGGCCCCACCGCCCGCCGGGTAGTGCACGTCCGTGAACAGCAGCACGCTACGGCGCCCGCGTCGGGTCACCCGCGCCCCACGCCACCCCGTCGCCGCGGTCCATCCGAGCGATCGCCGCCATGTCCCCTGCGTCGATCGTGAACCCGAACAGGTCGGCGTTCTGACGGATGCGCTCCGGCGTGACGCTCTTCGGCAACACCGGCCAGCCCTGCTGCACCGCCCACCGCAACAACACCTGCGCCTCCGACACCCCGTACTTCGCCGCCATCAAACGAAACGGCGACCGCGGGCTCGCGCTGTCCGCCTGCATCCGCGCAGTCTTTGCGCTGCGCTGCCCCTCGGCGACCCGCCACGTCGCCAACGGCACCAGGCTGCTGTACGCGATCGGCGTGATGCCGTGCCGCCGCAAATACGCGACGAGCTCCGGCTTCTGCGACCACGGGTGCAGCTCGATCTGGTTCGCCGCGGGCTTCTCCAGCCCCGCCGCCCGCATCTGCTCGAGGTGCGCGACGCTGAAGTTGCTGACGCCGATCGCGCGCGCCTTGCCCGACGCCCTCAGGTCCATCATGCCGCGCCACTGATCGAGCCGATGCTCCGGATGGAACGGCGCGTGGATCAAGTACAGGTCGACGTAGTCGAGCCCCAGCCGCGACAAGCTGGCTTCGAGCGAGCTGATCGTCGTCTGACGCGTCTTCGGGGCCTGCCGCCACGCGGCGTTGCCCGGCCAGAGCTTCGTCGTCACGAACACGTCGCCCCGTGTCAGCCCCTCCCGCTGGAGGAACGCCCGGATCGCCGCGCCTACCGCCTCTTCGTTCTTGTAGCCCTCCGCGGTGTCCACGTGACGATAACCATCGTTCAACGCTGTGCTCACCGCGACGGCCGCGTCGGCGTTCTTGATCTGGTACGTGCCGAAGCCCAGCAGCGGGATCGAGGCCCCGCCGCCGAGGGGTACCGTCGCCGACATCGCGCCTCCTGGTGCGCCGACCTACCGCCCCACCCACGGATCTGCGAGCGCCGGATCGGTCAAGAAGCCCT
>CAIUDO010000570.1 GCA_903897935.1 uncultured Pseudomonadota bacterium | reverse complement strand
GTCGTACGAGTTCAGGTAGTCGCAGTCCTCGTCGCGCGGGTTGCCGGGGATCTCGGGCAGCCCGGGCGACGCGGCGGCGTCGCCGTCGTCGCAGTCGCCGTGGATCGGCGCGAACCCGTCACCATCCGAGTCGGTGTACATACCGTCGGCGTACGCAGAGACGAGGTCGGCGCCGATGCCACCGCCGCTGATCCACCCGGCGAACAGGGTGGCGGGCCGCAGGTCGTCGTTGTGGCAGTCGCGGTCGGCCGACCACGCGGCGACCCGCGGGTCCTGCTCGACGTTGTTGTACAGACCAATGTAATTGACCGTCCCCGTGTACGACGACCGGTGATCCCAGAAGCCGGACCCGTAGTAGTACATGCCCTGCGTGAGCGAGACGCTGCCGACCGCGGAGTCGTCGTTCGACAGGAACAACGAGTCGTACACGTACTGGGTCGCGTTGTTGCCCGCGAACCCATCGTACAGGGTGGTGAGCGCGGCGTTGCCGACCACCGTGTTGAACGTCCAGTCCGACGACGTCACCCCACCGCCGAGCTCGACCTCGTAGGCCGCCCCTCCGTACGTCGTCGCGACGTTCTCCTGGAACACGTTGTTGTAGAAACGCCGCGTCCCGACGCCCTGATAGATGTACAACGCGCCCGCCGAGCCGGTGGCGGTGTTCGCGCAGAACACGTTGCCGTAGATCGACGACGTCGTCGCGCGACGCGAATAGGTCGCCCCCCCGTCGACCGCGCGATTGTCGACGAACTGCGAGCCGTTGTACGCGAGGTTCCCCCCGTCGTGGTACGTCGCGCCGCCCGTGGCCGCCTCATTGTTGTCGAACAGGTTGCCGTTGAGGGTGATGGTCACCGACGTGGCCGCGTACGTGCCGACCGCGCCGCCGAGGCCGCTCGCCGTGTTCTTCGTGAGCGTCGACCCACGGAGCCGCAGCGAGGCCGCGTCCGTCCAGATCGCCCCGCCGTTCCCCGCGCTGTTGTCGTCGAACACAGAGGCGTCGATGTTGTTCGACGACCCGCCGGAGATGTAGATCGCGCCGCCGGAGCCGGTGGCGGAGTTGTCCGCGGCGCTCACGAACATCGCCGACAACGTGCCGCTGACCAGGTAGGCGGCGCCGCCGGTGGTCGCCTGATTCGACACGAACGACCACCCGTCCGCGGCGACGTCGGCCGTCTCGATGTACAGCGCCCCGCCATAGGTGGCGTCGTTGCGGTCGAACCGCTGCCCGCCCGACGTGTGGTCGGCGCCGACCTGCGCGATCGCCCCGCCGTACGGCGACGAGTTGAACGAGAACGTGTCGCCCGAGCCGGCGTAGTTCGCCGAGTTCACCCGGATCGCGCCGCCGCGCGTGCTGGCTTGGTTCGACGTGAAGTCGGAGCCGACGGTCACCAACGACGCCTGCGCGTACACCGCGCCGCCGTAGGTCGCGACGTTGCCCTCGAGCGACGACCCGTACAGCTCGCCCGACCCGCCGCTCCCGATGTAGAGCGCGCCGCCGTAGCCACGGTTCGACTCGTTGCCGATCCACCGCGACCCGTAGTCGACGACGGTGGTGTTGACCGCGTAGACGGCCCCGCCGTCGAGCACGGCGTCGTTGTCGGCGACGTCGTTGTCGGCGAACACGATCGACCCGCGGCTCTGGTACACCGCGCCGCCCTGGTTGGTGTTCGCGACGTTGCCGTTGACGAAGCACCCGACGATCCGCACGTCGCCGTCGGCCACGTAGACGGCGCCGCCCGTGAGCGCCTGGTTGCCCGACAGGTCGACGCCGTTGAGCGCGACCGAGCCGGTCGAGACGTACACCGCGCCGCCATAGTCGGCGATGTTGTACGTGATCGCGCCGCCGTCGAGCACGAAGCTGCCCCCGGCGACGTACACCGCGCCGCCTTGCGACGAGCCGTCGTGGCTCGCCATCACCAGGTCGGCCCCGTAGACGTCGGACGAGGCGATGGTGAGCGCGCGCCCGCCCGCGCTCTGCAGCGACATGCCCGCGATCGAGACGTCTCCCGCCGACGACGCCCAGACCGCCTCCGAGGTGCCGACCGTGCAGCTGATGACGGTGTCGCCGCTGCCAGCGCCGAGGATCGAGATGGGGCGCGTGATCTGCAGACAGTCCGACCACGTGCCGGCGCTCAGCAGCAGCACGTCGCCGTCGGCAGCGGCGTCGACCGCGGCTTGCAAGTCGTCGGCCGGGGTCAGCTCGCGCACCTCGCGGGCCGCCGCCGACGGCCCGTACAGCAGCAGCATCACCGCAATGACCTTGCGCATCGAACGTCCTCCGCCGCGCAGTCTACCGCACCTAGCGCCAGTGCCGCTCACTTAAGGTGATTGCAGCGAGCGGCCGTCACCTATCAGCCGGCAGCCGGAGCTGAAGGCAGCTGTTAGCTGGCAGCAATCAGCCGAAGCTGAAGGCTGATTGCTGATCGCTGATTGCTAAATGCTGATTGCTGCGAAGCGATCGGCGCTCTAGCGCGTGATCGGCTTGTACTTGAGCCGGTGCGGCCGGTCAGCGTCGCCGCCGAGGCGGGCGCGCCGGTCACGCTCGTAGTCGTCGTAGTTGCCTTCGAACCAGACGACCCGGCTGTCGCCTTCGAACGCGAGGGTATGCGTGGCCACGCGATCGAGGAACCAGCGGTCGTGGCTGATGACGAGCACGCAGCCCGCGAAGTCCTGGATCGCGTCTTCGAGCGCGCGCAGCGTCTCGATGTCGAGGTCGTTCGACGGCTCGTCGAGCAGGAGCACGTTGCCGCCCGACTGCAGCAGCATCGCGAGGTGCAGCCGGTTGCGCTCGCCGCCCGACAGCGTGCCCGCCATCTGCTGCTGCTTGGTGCCCTTGAAGCCGAACGCGGTGGCGTACGCGCGCGCCTTGATCTCGCGGCCGCCGACCGCGATGACCTCGCGCCCGCCGGCGATGTTGTCGAACACCGACTTGTCGCTCCGGATCGCGTCGCGGTGCTGGTCGACGTAGGCGAGCTTGACCGTCTCGCCGACCCGCAGCGCGCCGCCGTCGGGCTGCTCGGCCCCGGTGATCATCCGGAACAACGTGGTCTTACCGGCGCCGTTCGCTCCGACGATGCCGACGATCGCGCCGCGCGGCACGTTGAAGTCGACGCCGTCGAACAACACACGGTCGCCGTACACCTTACGCACGCCCTCCGCCCGGATGACGAGGTCGCCCAGGCGCGGGCCGGGCGGGATGCCGATGTCGATCTTGCGGTCGCGCGTCTCCGCCGACTCGGTCTGCTCGACCAGCTCCTCGTACCGGCTCCAGCGCGCCTTCTGCTTCGCCTGACGCTGCTTGCGGCCCGCCCGGATCCACTCGAGCTCACGCTGCAAGGCGATGCGGCGCTTGTTGTCCTGCGACTGCTTGTCCGCCAGCAACCGCTCCTTCTGGTCCAACCACGAGCTGTAGTTGCCCTTCCACGGGATGCCCTTGCCGCCTTCGAGCTCGAGGATCCACTCGGTGGCGTTGTCGAGGAAGTAGCGATCGTGCGTCACGAGGATGACGGTGCCGGCGTACTCCTTGAGGGTGCGCTCCAACCAAGAGACCGACTCGGCGTCGAGGTGGTTGGTGGGCTCGTCGAGGAGCAGCAGGTCGGGCTTCTGGAGCAACAACCGACACAACGCGATGCGGCGCTTCTCACCGCCCGACAGGTGCGTGACCGGCGAGTCGGCGTTCGGGACCCGCAGCGCGTCCATCGCGATCTCGAGG
>CAIUDO010000569.1 GCA_903897935.1 uncultured Pseudomonadota bacterium | reverse complement strand
CGGGGTCGAGCCCGGCGCGGTCACCCCGTTCCGCCCCGCCTTCATGCCGGGCGAGATCGTGTCGGTCGGCCGCGGCGGCGAGCTCGTGGTCGCGTTCGCCGAGCCGGTCGCCGACGACCCGCGCAACCCGCACGGCATCGACCTCATCGTGTACGGCAACGCCTTCTGCCCCGACGCCGACGCGCCGTCGGGCTCGGCGGCGGGCGTGTTCGCCGAGGGCGGCTCCGTCGAGGTGAGCGCTGACGGCCTGGACTGGCGCATGGTGGCCGGCGCCGAGGCCGACGGCGGGCTGCCGACGCTCGCGTACTCCGACGTCGGCCCGTACGCGACGTCGCCCGGGCTCGACGCGACCGACCCCGCGAGGCCGGTGGACCCCGCGGTGACGCCGGAGTCCCTCGCAGGGCTGGGGTGGGACGAGCTCGTCGCCGCCTACGGCGGCGCCAGCGGGGGCTCCCGCATCGACCTCGCGTCCGTGGGCCTGGCGGCCGCGCGCTTCGTCCGCATCCGCACCGCGCCGGACGCGCCGTTCGTGCCGGAGGTCGACGCGATCGTCGCCGTCCGCCCCGCGGGCGCCGCCGGCGACCTCGACGGCGACGGAAGCGTGAACGGGCTCGACCTCGGCATCCTGCTCGGGGCGTGGGGCCCCTGCGGAACCTGCGCGTCCGACATGAACGGCGACGGCTCGGTCGACGGGCTCGACCTCGGCTCGCTGCTCGGGGGCTGGTCGTGAGGCCACGAGGGTTCACGCTCGTCGAGACGGTGGTCGTGGTCGCGGTCTGCGCCGCGCTCGCGGCGATCCTCCTCCCGGGACTGCGCGCGGCTTCGGGGGCGGCGCGCACGGCGGCATGCACGTCGAACCTGCGCCAGCTCGCGACCGCGGCGCACTCGTACGCGGCCTCGTTCGACGGGGCGATGCCGGCCGCGGTGCTCTACGTCCTCGACGGGGGCTCCGTCCGGACCGTCGCGTGGGACTTCGAACGCGTCGGCGGCGAGGTCCGGCCGGGCGCCGTGTGGGCCTACTCCGACGTGCCGCCGGCGGTGCAGCAGTGCCCGGCGTACGAGGGGCCGCCGACGGGTTCGGACCCGTACACGGGGTACAACTACAACACGAGCTACGTCGGGCACGAGGGCACCCTGCCCCACGCCGGCCCCGGCGGGACGATGCTCGACGGGTGGGACGCGGCCCGGATGGGCACGCCGACGACCGCGATCCGCGACCACGCCTCGACGGCGCTCTTCGGCGACGGCGGCTGGCGAGGCGGCGCGAACAAGTTCATGCGGGCGCCCTCTGGCGCGTCGGAGGGCGACGTGTCGGTGGCGTGCGCGGGCGCGCAGGCGTTCCGCCACCACGGCGGCTGCAGCTGCGTCGCGTGCCTCGACGGGAGCACGCGGACGTTCGCGGTGCCCGCGCGCGGGACGGCGCCCGCGTCGCTCCTCGACTCGGTGACCGGCTTCCCGCGCAACGGCTTCCTGTCCGACGACGACTCCTCGTACGGGGGGCCCTGAAGTGCGGATCGACCGCTGCGTGTGCCACGCCGTCCCGTTCGAGCGGGTGCTGCGGCATTGCCGCGAGCATCCAGACGCGGGTTTCGAGGACGTGCGCCGGGCGCTCAAGTGCGGGAGCGGGTGCGGGCTCTGCGAGCCCTACGTGCGCCGGCTGATGCGCACCGGGCAGACGGTGTTCCACCAGGTGATCACCGCGCGCGACGAACCCCCGCCCGGCTGACGGCGGCGCGCGCCCACGAGGCCACCGACCGCGCCAGCAGCTCGAGCCCCGTGCCGTCGTCCTCGACCGCGCTCGAGCGGTGCGGGCGCATGAAGGCGTCGTGGAAGGCGATCTCCTCGGTCGCGACCGGCCGGCCGTTGGCCTCGAGCGCCGCGCGCCACGCGTCGGGATGGGACGAGGGCAGCAGCTCGTCGCACGCGCCCGACGCGACGAGCACCGGGCGGTCGCCCATGCACGCCGACTCGAGCGGCGCGAGCGCCGCGAGCGCGTCGGCGAGCCGAAGCGTGCGCGACTCGGTCCACGCGGGGTCGTCCTCGTTCTCCGGCGTGCGGCGCGCCATGACCTCGGCGCTCGGGCACGACGCGAGCGCCAGCAGCGCCAGCCCGTCGATCCGCGGCGCGGCGAGCGCGCACGCCGCGCCCGACATCCACGACCCGGCGAGCCGCGTCGCGGAGTTCTACACGATCGCCGTCGAGCCCCT
>CAIUDO010000568.1 GCA_903897935.1 uncultured Pseudomonadota bacterium | reverse complement strand
GCCTCGCAGGCGTTCGAGATCTCATCCCAGACCTTCATCTTGTCGGCCTTCTCCTTGGAGAGGGTGACGAGACCGTCGTCGTTCTCGCGGCTCTCGACGAACACGTCGACGATGTCGCCGGGGTTCACCTCGACTTCGCCGGTGCTGGTCAAGAACTCGCGCTTCGGGATCACTCCCTCGCTCTTGCCGCCGATGTCGACGACGACGGAGTCGCGGTTCACCGCGACGACCCGTCCCTTGATGATCTCGCCCTCGTTGGCGAAATCGTTGCCCTCGAGGCTCTGCTCGAAGAGCGCGGCGAAGCTGTCCATGCTCTCGCCGGCGGACTGCAGTTCGTTGGTCATCTGGTAGAGGCTAGGTCCTTTCGTCTCGGGACGGGTGCGGCGGTATCGGTCCGCGCGACGTGCGCGGGGGCCGCCAGCTGGGCCGTTCTCCGAGAAGGCGGTCGGGGTAGTTCGGCGCCCGGAAAAAGTCAACGCCCCGGGCCCCTCGAGAAGGAGCGCCGAGGCGTGATGGATGCGCGCGGAGGCAGGCGCCGCCGCACAGGGCGACTCAGTTTGGCGGCGTGATCTCCACCTTCTTGGGCGGGATGAGGAAGTACACGTCGCGCGAGTCGAGCGGGGAGCCGTCGCCGCGGACCGTGAGCACCGCCTTGTAGATCTGCGGCGCCTCGGTCGCAGGCACGGTGGTGTTGGTGAGCACGGGGTGCACGTCCCAGCACACCGGCGTGCCCGGCAAGAGCGTGGGGAACGCGTCTTGGTACGAGTCGGCGTCGGTGTCGGCCGTGGGGTTCACCACGGTGCAGTTGCCCTGGCCCGAGATGTTCACCTCCAGGTAGTCGATGAACTGCGTCGCGTCGACGGCGTCGGCCGGATCGTCACCTGCCTCGATGGTGGTGTTCAAGGGAGTGCCCCGCGCGAGGGCCAAGATGGCCGTGACCGCGTTCTGCACGACGGCGCCGTCGACCGCGAGGTACACGTAGGGGTTGCCGTTCTGGTCCACGGTGCCCGACGCGAGCGCGATGTCGGTCGCGACCGATTGGCGGGTTCCGGCGCCGCCGGCGTCGTCGGTGCCGTAGAGCGACACGAACTTCACCTTGGCCGCTTGCATGGCGGCGCCCGCGGTGGCCGCCGTGAACGTGGCGCACCCGCCGCCCGAGCACTGCTGATCGGCGTCGGTGATTTGCACGTAGATGCGCACGGCGTCTTGGCGGAACGCGGGGCACCCCACGCCCCCGGCCGTGCAGCCCATGTTGGCGATCGCGGGGCAAAGCATGGGGTTCGAGATGCAGTGCGCCGGCTGGAAGGGCGCTTCGTTGCCGCCGCCGCCCGTGCCAGGGATCGCCGCCGCCGTCACCGATGGGTTGGGCTGGAGCGAGACGAGGTTTTTGTAGGTGTTGAGCTCGTCCCAGCGGCCCACGCCCGTCCACAGATCGGGGATGCAGCCCGCGCCCACGTTCGGGTCGGACACGCACGTGCCGTTGAAGCACACCTCCATGGTCGCCGCGCAGTCGGCGTCGAGCATGCACGGAGTGCCGGTGGAGTCGCACTTCAGCTGGTCGACGATGGCGGGCACGCCGGTGTTGGGGTTCTTCATGGCGTTCAGCTCCGCGAGCATGGAGCCCGTGGTGTCGAACGCGAAGTACACGTCGGCGTACTGGATGCTGGTGCGGAACTCGAGCGTGTCTTCGGGCGGCATGGTGGGCGCCTGGTAGGGCACCACGAACACGAAGTCGCCGTTGGCCTGGGGGTTGTCGGC
>CAIUDO010000567.1 GCA_903897935.1 uncultured Pseudomonadota bacterium | reverse complement strand
TGACCCGTGGTCGCGTGCTCCACCGACCTGTCGACGCGCGCGGACCAGCTCGAGCTGGCCGCGCACACGACGACGTCGCCGCTGCTGTACAAGGGCCTGCTCTCGGCGGACTCCGACGGCGCGACGTGGCGGATCATCGAGGCGTTCAGCCGCACGGGCGTCCCGTTCGCGCTGGACGCGTCGTGGTCGGCGGGGTCGGGGTCGGGCGCGAACGCCCGGATCACGGTGTGTCGGTCGGCGCGGGTGTGCGTGTTCGCGCGCGCGCTCGAGCTGCGGGCGGCGAACCTCGCGTCGGTGGAGAACCGCGTCGGGGTGACGGTTGCCGACGGGTACGCCGTCACGGAGAACCAGTGGGAGGAGCCGGGCGGGCCGGGCCAGGGCGAGCAGGACGTGGTGATCCCGCCGTTCGCTTCCCGGGTTCGGGTCGACGTCGCAGACACGACCGTGCTCGCGACCACCATCGTCCGTCTGTACGACGGGCTCGGCACCCTGCGCACGCGGCTGCCGGCGTCGTCGTTGGGCGCCGGCCTGCTGGTCGGCAACGCCGGTCGGATGACCGTGCAGGTCCCGAGCAACATCAACTGGCGCTCCGTCTTCGTGCTGGGGTTGTGACATGCGCATCGCGGTGAAGCTGGCCTTCGACGAACGCGCGGCGTTGCGGCTGCTCAACTGGCTGGCCCAGGAGAACGCCATCCTGCTCCGCGCGCAGCCGGACCTGCCGCTGCTCTACGACTCCGGCGTGACCTACCGTCGCGAGACGGACGAGACGTGGTGCGACTTCCTCAACATGCTCGCCCAAGGGCACGAGGACTGTGACGGGTTGGCGTCGGCGCGCGCCGGCGAGCTGCTCGCACGCGGGTCGTCTGCCCTCCGTCCGGGCGACGCTGGCTTCCAGGAGGCCATGATGGAGCGTGCCCCGTCGTTGCCGGCCGAGGTGCTGCTGACGACGAGGTCGCGCATCGAAGACCCAGGTTTGTACCACTGCATCGTCCGGTACCGCGTCGGTGGGACGTGGTTCCGCGACGACCCCAGCGCCCGCCTCGGCATGAACGGCGGGCGCATCGACCCCCTCGTACAACAGCGCTGGGCCGCCCGAGCGGGCGGCGGCGCGTGGAGGACCGCGTGACCCTGCAACCTGCGATCGCGATGGACCAGGTGTCCGGCTTCGGAGAGACCCGTCGGGAGCGTCGTCAGGCCCGCAAGGCCGAGCGGCAGGAGCGTCGGTCGACGCGTCGGGAGGACCGCCAGGCCAAGCGCGACGACCGCAAGGCGGCTCGTCAGGAGAAGCGCGGCGAGCGTCAGTCGGCGCGCGAAGAGAAGCGCGACGCGCGGCTGACGAAGAAGGAGGACCGCAAGGTCGCGCGGATCGAGCGCAAGCAGGACCGGGTGCGGGACAAGCTCCAGGAGCTGCCCGACGCGCCGCCGCCCCGTCGTCCGTTCCGGCGTCGTCCAGCGCCCGAGCCGACGCTCCAGCCCGCGGTCCCCCCAGCGTGGCCCACGTCGCCGGCCGCGCCCGTGCCGCCGGTCGAGCAGGCGTGGACCGAGGACATGTGGGAGGAAGCCGACGAGATGATGGAGGAGGTCGAGGAGGCGCCCCCGGACGAGGAGTTCGAGGACGCGACCGAAGGCATCGGCGCGTTCCAGCCGTTCGCGGCGGTGCGTCGCGCGGTGGCCCCCAATCGG
>CAIUDO010000566.1 GCA_903897935.1 uncultured Pseudomonadota bacterium | reverse complement strand
CGATCAGGTATCACCCTTCAGCACCGTCGCGAGCCGATGTGCGGGACTGCAGGGATCTGGCCGTGTGGCAGAAGGCGCCCGACGACCTTCACGCGAGGGTCGTCGAGGTGAAGAAGATGCTCACGGCGCTTCAGGCCGGAGCGCCGGTCCGGCGATAATCCGTGGCGGCGAGCCAGGCCGATGCCCGTCGAGACCATCTACCGCCCAGCTACCCCCGAAGAGGCCGCCGACGCCCAGAAACGAGCGGAGCACCTCCGCTCCGAGCGGCGCGCGCGCGTGTGGTTCGCGTCGCGGCCCCTCATCGTGATCGGCGTCGTGCTCGTGCTGCTCGGCGCCATCGCGGCCTTCGTCGGAGGCGCGGTGGTGTTCGGGTCGGTGGTCGCGCTCGCGGGGGCGGCGCTCGCGGGGTTGGCGACGATGTCGTGGTTCGAGCTGCGGGGCGCGCTGCGCGAGGAGCGGACCGAGTGGGACCCGCCGTACGACGTCGTCGAGGTGCGGGTGCAGGCGTCCGCGGTCGGGTTCGCGATCGACGCGCACGACTTCACCGAGCGCTGGTGCTTCTTCGAGGTAGACCCTGGGACGTGGCGGGTCGTCGCCGGGCGCGACTTGCCGCCTGGACCGGGGGTCGACGACGCGCTCCGCCATCGCTCGGTCCGGTGGGCGCGGCTCGCGATGGGGGCGCCGTTGTGGGTGCGCGGGGAGGGCGCCGTGGTGCCCACCTTCGGGGCGTCGTCGTCGCTGCGGGCCGCGCGCGGGAGCGCGGAGGTGCAGGCCGACGTCGCGGCGGGGTTGTGCTGGTCGCCGCCTGACGACGCGTTCATGGACGGCGAGGACCCGCAGCTGCGCGGCGCCGACGTGCCCGCGTTCCTCCGGCGCGACCCGTAAGGCACGAAACTGCACGACCGCGGCCCCCTTGGTCGTGGGGGTGGTCGAACGTTCCGTCGACGAAGGAGGTGTTGGTGGCCGATCTCGATCTGGTGGAGCGCCGCGTCAAGGCGGGCGCGGTCCAGTCCTTGTTCGTCGCGGCGGGCGCCGCGGCCGTCGGGGTCGGCCTGCTCGCGGCGGCCGGGTTTCAGGTCGCGCACCGCCAGGTCGGCTCGGCCGCGTTCATCTCGCTGATGGCGCTGGTGGCCGGCGCGGGCGCGCTGATGCTGCTCAGCAACGCGCGGGCCTCGTGGACGCCGCGGGCGACCCCGGTGTACGCCGCGTTCGCCGACCACCCCGAGCGGCTGGTGTGGGCGCACGAGGTCGTCGGGAAGACCAACGGCGTGCGCGTGTACCTGATCGACGGGTCGGAGCACACGCTGACGGCCAACCGCGACCAGTCCCGTGAGCTGATCCAGCTCGTGCGCGCGCGCGCGCCGCACGCCATCCTCGGGTGGGGCGCCGAGCAGAAGGAGGCGTTCCGGCGCCGGGTGGTGGAGGCGCGCCCCGCGGGACGTTGACCACGCGCGCCGACGCCGCTCGCGCCGCACGAGGCTACGCTCGTGCGGGGAGGCGCTCTGGGACCCGGTCGGCGCGTCGGTCGCTATGTGCTCGAGTACCGCCTCGGCCGGGGCGGCATGGGCGAGGTCTGGCGCGCCCGCCTCGAAGGCGACCTCGGCTTCGCCAAGCCGGTCGCGCTCAAGATCTTGCCGGACGGAGCCCCGCATCGCGCCGACGCCTTGCTGACCGAGGCCCGCATCGGGGCCGCGCTCAAGCACCCGAACATCGTCGACGTGTACGAGTTCGTGGTCGTCGACGGCGAGAACGTGCTCGCGATGGAGCTGGTCGACGGCCCCACGGTGGGCGCGATGCTGCACGCCAACCGGTCCGGCCTTCCGCACGAGGTCGCCGAGGCCATCGTCGCGCAGGTCGCCGACGGCCTGATCCACGCCCACCAGCTCCGCGACGAAGACGGGCGTCCCGCCGGCTTGGTGCACCGCGACCTCAAGCCGGGCAACCTGATGGTCGCGCGGTCGGGCGTCGTGAAGATCGTCGACTTCGGCATCGCGAAGGTGAGCTTCGCGGCGCGACGCAGCCAGACTGGCGAGGTCAAGGGCACCCTGCACTACATGAGCCCCGAGCAGCTCCGCGGCGCGCGCGACGTGGACGCGTCGGCGGACGTGTGGGCGCTCGGGCTCATCGCCGCCGAGCTCGTGCTCGGCGTGCGCCTCGTCCCGGACGGCCACCCGGGCTCGATCGTGTCGTGGGTGCTGCACCTCGACACCGAGCGGATCGCCGCCGAGGTCGCGTCGTCGTCCCCCGCGCTCGGGGACGTGGTGCGCCGTGCGCTTGTGCCCGACCCCGCCGCGCGGGCCACCGCCGCCGAGGTGCGCGCGGCGCTGCGCGACGCCGCCGGGCCGGAGGTGCTCGCCGCGTGGTTGTCCGAGGCCGGCATGGTCAGCGCATCGGCACCGTCGCTCGAGCGGACCAGCGGGGCCCGCAGCGCGCCCGAGGTCGAGGCCACGTTGACGATGGCCGCGGCGACCGCCACCGCCGAGCCTCCGGCCGCACCCCCCAGGCGCGGGTCG
>CAIUDO010000565.1 GCA_903897935.1 uncultured Pseudomonadota bacterium | reverse complement strand
GACGGCGACGGGGACGGCGTCTGGGACACCGACGACGCCTGCCCGGCGACCGAGCCGGGTGAGCCCGTGCTCACGACGGGGTGCAGCGTCGCGCAGGCGTGCCCGGACGCCCGCCCGTGGCCCAGCCACGAGGTGTACGTCGGGTGTGTCTGGACGGTCGCCGATCGACTGTTCGCGGACGGCACGATCACGCGCGCCGAGTTGAACACCAGCAAGCGTGAAGCGTCGTTGTCGGGCATCGGCTCCTGACGCGATCGGTCAGTACATCGCGTCGAGCGCTTGTTGGACGCGGTGCTCCTCCTCGCGGGGGAACGTCACGCTGAAGCGGAGGGGGAGCGTGACCTTCTCGCCGGGCGCCAAGGTGGGGCGCCACCGCAACATGCCGGGCGGATCGTCGGGTTGGGGCGGCAGCACCTGGCCGACGTCGATCGCCTCGACGGTGACCCGCTCGAGCTCGGACACCGGGAGCTGGTCGGTGACCAGGACGTCGAGGGGGGCGTCGGCGAAGCTCTGGACGGAGATCCGGAAGTCGAAGGTGTACCGGATGTTCTTCTTGCCTCCGACCAGCTCGGTCGTGCGGGAGACGAGCTGCCGCGTGACCCGAAAGCGGTCGTCGGTGCCGAACGACAGCTTCAGCTCCTCGCCGGGCACCACGGTGGCGAGCGCGCCGCTTCCGACGAGGTCGGCGTCGACGTAGGTGGACACCGCCCCGGGGAGCAAGGGCGCGTCGCCGTCGTAGACGAGGCGGGCGCGGCGGTAGACCTCGGGCACCAGCTTCGGCACCGTCGACAGCTCGAGCGTCGACCCGAACGACTGGGCCCCGATCGGGATGCGCTGCTCGGAGCCGTCGCCGGGCACCTCCCGCCGGCCCGTCACCTCGAACACGACGGTGCCACCGCTCTTCTTGGCGCCTTCCAACGAGCCTTCGGTCGCCGGGCGCGCGACGGTGACCGTCTGGGAAGGGTTGAGCAGCTCGTCGACGCGGCCGCCGCTCATGTTGAACCCGCCGTCGTCGCGGCCGAGGTACCACGCGTCGAGGGCGGGCAGGTCACCCGACACGGTCGGGTTGGCGGTCGACAACGACAGGGTGACGTCGGTCCACGGCTCCCCGGTGCGCTGCGAGACGATGCCCGAGTATTCTAGGGTAACCCTGCCATCTTGCTCGTCGAGGCGCGCGTTGTACGACGGCCACCAGCGCGCCCCGTCCACCTGGTAGCGCAGCCCCAGCGCGACCTCACCCGAAGCGGCGGCCTCGAGGTCGATCGACACCGATTGCCCGGTCGCGAGCGGGTTCCCCAGCTTGACGAGCAGGGGGTGCAGGGCCTCGCCGAGGCGCTCCGCCGTCACCTGCTCGGCGCGGATGCGGCTCGCGAGGTCGCGCTCGGCATCGCCCAGGAACGTGAGCATGCCGCGGACCTCCGCCACCCCGGGCTGCGGACGATCGCCGCTCGGCGGTGCGAGCAGGGTGCTCCGCAGGTAGTCCCGCTGGGTCAGCAGCGACTCGATACGGTCCTGCACGTCGCCGAGCTCGTCGAGCAGCGGGCGCATCTGCGCGGTGATGGCGTCTCGGCGTTCACGCTCGTCTTCGGGGGACGTGCCGCTGACGAGCGTGACGCCGACGATGCGCGCGGACCCCGACACGACGGAGGCCTGCAGCGCGTCGGAGCGGATGCCGAGCGGCAGCCCCTCGAACGTGACGGTGTTGCTGCCCTTTTGCACCTTGGCGTCGAGCGTGCGGGTGACGAGCGCGCGGTCGCGAAACACCGTGACCGTGTCGAGCTTGGAGTTCGGCTCCAGCGGGAGGGCCGGAAGGGCGGGCCAGTAGGGCGCCGGCGTCTCGGACGCGGACGGCGCGGGCGCCGGTGCGCGGTCGAGCTGGGCCTCTACCGCCTCCCAGTCGAAGTCGAGGTTCATCGAGGCTTTGGCGGCCTGTTCGTAGTCGGTGGCGTGGGCCGTAGCCGCGAGCAGCAACCAGGTGAGCATCGATCCTCCGTCGTGAGCGCGTACGGACCTTCCGGCGCGTGCGGGGTTCCACCTGGTCCGATGCGGCTACCGCAGCCCGCGGTAATCCAAGAGGGGACCGACGTCGGGCGCCTTGCCGTAGAACGCAGCGAACAGCGCGTCGGGCTCCTGGGTCCGTCCGCGGGACAGGATCAGCGAGCGGTAGCGGTCGCCGGCTTCGCGCGACAAACCGCCGTTCTCCAAGAACCACACGCCGGTGTCGCGCGCGAGCACCTCGCTCCAGATGTAGGCGTAGTAGCCGGCTTCGTAGCCGCCGCCCGCGAACACGTGGTTGAAGTAGGTGGTGCGGTAGCGCGGCGGGACGGGCGCGAACGCCATGCCGGCGCGCTCGAGGGCAGCCGCTTCGAACGCCGTCACCCCGCTGGCGTCTGGCGCCGCCCCGGGCGCGATTTGGTGCCACGCCATGTCGAGCTTCGCGGCCGCGACGTACTCGAGGGTCGCGTACCCGCTGCCGAAGTTCTGCGCGGCGATGACCTTGTCGAACAGCGCCTTCGGCATCGGCTCGCCGGTCTCGTGGTGCTTCGCGTAGTTCGCCAAGACGGCGGGGTAGGCGGCCCACATCTCGTTCTGCTGGGACGGGAACTCGGTGAAGTCGGGCGGCGTGGCGGTGCCCGACAACGACGCGTACTGGGTGTCGGCGAAGATGCCGTGCAGCGCGTGCCCGAACTCGTGGAACGCCGTCGTGACCTCGTCGAACGTCAACAACACCGGCTGCCCAGGCGCCGGCTCCGGCACGTTGAGGTGGTTGCCGATCACGGGCCGCTGGCCGAGCAGGTTCGACTGGTCGACGTAGTTGTTCATCCACGCGCCGCCGCTCTTCGTCTCCCGTTGGAACACATCGAGCAGGAACAACGCCAACAACGACCCGTCGGCGCCCCGCACTTCGTACACCTTCACGCTCGGGTGGTACGTCGGGAGGTCGGTGCGCTCGACGAACGTGAGCCCATACAGTTGGGTGGCGGACCAGAACACGCCGTCGCGGAACACGCGGTTGAGCTCGAAGTACGGCTTGACCTCGGCTTCCTCGAACGCGAAGCGGGCCTTGCGGTCCTTCTCGGCGTAGTACGCCCAGTCCCACGGCTCCAATGTGAACGGCTTCGCCCGCGCCGCCTTCGCCTCGGCGTTGATGATCTTCTGGAGGGCCGCGGCCTCGCCCTTCGCCTTGACGAGCGCGGCGGCGCCGAGCTGATCGAGCATGGCGTCGACCGCGGCGGGCGTCTTGGCGCTGCCGTCGGTGAGCGCGAACGACGCGAAGTTCGGGTACCCGAGCAGCGCGGCCTTCTGCGCCCGCAGCTCGACGAGACGGGCGACGATGGTGGTGGTGTCGAGCGGGCCGCCGCTGCTCCCGCGCCCGGTGGACGCGCGGAAGACGCGCTCACGCACAGCGCGGTTCGTCAGCCGGCTCAACACGGGCTGGATCGTGGTGTTCTGCAGCGCGATCACCCACTTGCCGTCGAGGCCGCGCTCGGCGGCGGCGGCGGCGGCAGCGCCGATCTCCTCCGGCGACAAGCCGTCGAGCTCGCCGACGTCGCTGATGACCACCGCGCCCTCCGTCATCGCCTTGCGGTTCGTCTGCTGGAACTGGGTGCCGAGGGTCGAGAGCTCGGCGTTCAGCGCCGACAGCGTGAGCTTGTCGGCGTCGGACAGGCGCGCGCCCGAGCGCGCGAAGTCGGCGTGCACGCGCTTGACGAGCTGCGCGGACTCGGGATCGAGGCCGAGCGCGTCGATCTGGGCGTGCACCGCGTCGATACGAGCGAACAAGCCGGTGTTCAGCGTGATCGCGTCCATGTGTGCGGCGAGCTTGGGCGCCAGCTCCTCTTCGAGCGCCTGCATCGCCTCGGTGGCGTGGGCGCTGCTGAGGCCGAAGAACACGTTGCTGACGCGTTGGAGCAGGGCGCCCGAGCGCTCGAGCGCGAGGATCGTGTTCTGGAACGACGGCGGCTCGGGGTTGTTGACGATGGCGTCGATCTCCGCGCGCTGCTCCGCCATGCCCCGCTCGAACGCGGGGGCGAAGTCGCCGTCCTGGAGCTGGTCGAACGTGGGCATCGACAGGGGAAGCGGCGACGGCGTGAGCAGCGGGTTGCCGCGCTCGGGAGCGCTGACGGCGGCGGGAGCAGGGTCGGCCGGGGGCGTGGGGTGCGCGCACGCGGTCAACGACAGAGCAGCGAGGATCGGCTTGAGGCGCATGTTCCTTCCGAGCGGGTGTCGCCCCGTATCTGCTCGTTCGGGATCGCGCCGTCGTGATGGATCGCGGGCTCGACCGCGCGCGCGCCGGTCATGTAGACTGCGGCCCTCCAGCGAAGGTGCCCATGTCCGAGACGAAGACCGAGCGAAAGACCGCCCTCGACGCCATCGACGCGCTGCTCGACGGGCGGCCCCCCGAGATCCACAGCCTGGAGCGCATCCTGGCGCAGCTCCCGGAGGCCGACCGCAAGGAGGCGCAGCGCATCCTGTACGGCGATCTGCCGGAGGCCATCGTGATCCCCGACGACGTGGCCGCGCTGGCGACCGCG
>CAIUDO010000564.1 GCA_903897935.1 uncultured Pseudomonadota bacterium | reverse complement strand
GGTCGGCGTAGGCGTGGTGATGGGCGCAGCCGACTCTTCCGGCTCCTTCGAGCAGGCGATCAGGGCGAGGACGAGGATCGGCATCAGGTACCTCCGAGGTCGGGCCCACTAACGCGCCGCCGACGAGCGGCGCCCTGCGCCGCAGCACGATGATACGTCGGCGCCGCCCGCCGTTGTGGAAGGCGGTAGAACATGTTCTACTCGGTGGGTCATGGAAGAACGCAGCCGGCGAATCGTGGAGACGGCCATCTCGCTCGCGGAGCGCGACGGCTTCGACGCCGTGCGCCTGCGCGACGTCGCGAAGCAGGCGAACGTCGCGTTGGGAACGGTGTACCGGCGCTTCAGCAGCAAGGAAGACATCCTCGTCGCGGCGCTCCAGCTCTACATCGAGATGTTCCGCGCGCAGGTCACCGCCGACGCGTTCCCCGGCCCGACGGCGGCCGCGCGCATCGACGTCTACTTCTTGATCCTCACGCGGATCCTCGTCTCGCGGCCGCACCTCGCGCGGGCGCTCATCCGGGCGCTGGCGTCCGGGGTGCCCGACGTGACGTCGCGCGTCGCCCAGTTCCGCGACCAGATGACGTCGTTGGTCGAGCTGGCGATGGTCGGTCCGGACGGCGCTGCGTGCGAGGTGCCGGTGGCGCGTCGCCGCGACGTCGCGTTCTTGCTCCAGAACCTGTGGTTTGCGGAGATCGTCGGGTGGGCCGGCGGAATCTCGACGGAAGAGGTCGTGCTCGCCAACACGCGCACCGCGGCGGGGCTGCTGCTCGCTGGGGCGGTCGCGGCGGGCTGAGCGGAGGGGTCATGGGTACGCGGTTCCCGTACGGATTGCCGAGCGGTTGGTTCCAGGTCGCCCGTCTGGTGGACATCGAGCCCGGCGCCGTGAAGCCCCTCCGCTACTTCGGCCGCGACCTCGTCCTCTTTCGTGAGATGTCCGGCGCGGTTCGGCTGCTCGACGCGCACTGCCCGCACCTCGGCGCCCACCTGGGTCACGGCGGTCGCGTCGACGGCGACGAGATCGTGTGCCCGTTCCACGCGTGGCGGTTCGACGGCTCCGGGCGGTGCACGAAGATCCCGTACAGCGAGAAGGTGCCCAGGCAAGCTGCGATCGCGCCGTGGGTGACCGTCGAGCGGTGCGGGCTCGTCTTCGCGTGGCACGACCGCGTCGGGCGGCCGCCGATGTGGACGTTGCCCGAGATCCCCGAGTACGGCAGCGACGAGTGGACGCCGTTCGAGCCGCGCACGTGGAGCGTCCGCACGTGCAACCAGGAGATGGCGGAGAACGCCGTCGATCTCGCGCACTTCCTCTACCTGCACGGGACGGCGTCGATGCCGACCACGTCGACGTCGGTCGACGGCCCCCACATGCACGTGCACAGCAAGACGCACATGACGACGCCGGCGGGCGTCGTCGAGGGGTCGATCGAGGTCGACAGCTACGGGTTCGGCTACGTGACCACCCGGTTCCGCGGGATCGTAGAGACGCTGCTGCTGTCATCGGTGACGGCGATCGACGAGGACCACGTCGACGTGAACTTCCACTTCTCGGTCAAGAAGATCGGGGGCGGCTCGATCACGCGCGGGGTGGGCAAGGCGTTCGTGGCCGAGGTCACGCGGCAGCTCGAGCAGGACATCCCGATCTGGGAGAACAAGGTGTTCTTGCCGTCGCCGGTGTTGTGCCGCGGCGACGGGCCGATCGGCCCGTTCCGGCGCTGGGCGCGGCAGTTCTACCCGGAGATGACGAACGACCCCGTAGACCTCGACGCAGCGGCGGAGTAATCTGGCCAAGCCCGCTCCTCAGGGCATCGGAGGCCTCATGTCCCACGCCTACCGCGCGCGCGGCGCCGAGTCGGAACAGAACGTCGCGGCCGAGCAAGCCGTCGCCCCGCCGGACGAGATGCTGTCGAACGAGCTCATCGCCGCCCTGATCGAGCAAGCGGGCGTCGAAGCCGGTGTCGACGAAGATGTCGACCTGCTCGCCCTCGATCAGGAGGGCATGTACAACTTCCCGGAGGGCGGCGACCGCGTCCAGCAGCAGGACGCGTTGCCCGGCCTGCGCGAGAAGCACGCGGGGACCGAGTACCACGACGTCGAGAACAGCGCGCCGTTCGTGCAGGGCCAGGGCGACCAGCACGCGGTCGACCCGAACGACGTCAAGCAGGGCCAGCTCGGCGATTGTTACCTCATCGCCGGCATGATCGCGGTCGCGCGCGCCAACCCGGAGCTCATCCAGAAGCTCATCAAGGACAACGGGAACGGCACGTACGACGTCACGTTGTACATCCGCCCGTCGGCGTACGGCACGCCCCGCGCGGTCACGAAGACGGTCGACGCGCGGCTGCCGTCGAGCGCTCCCGGCAGCCCGATCTACGCGAAGACGGGCGACACCGAAGGCGGTCAGACCGAGGTTTGGTCGGCGTTGATCGAGAAGACGGTCGCGCAGCACAAGGGCAGCTACGACCTCATCTCGGGCGGCAACATCGGCACCGGCTTCCAGTTCCATGGCGCCACCGAGCTGCTCACCGGGCGGCGCGAGGGCTACTTCCCGACGAAGGGCATGGAAGAAGACGACGCGCTCCTGCACATGGCGGTGGCGCTGGAAGAGCAGAAGCCCGTCACGTGCGACTCGAAGGACATGACCGACGAGCCGGAGCTCGCCAAAGAGGCCACCGCGGTCAACGTGTACGGCAACCACGCGTACTGCCCGAAGTCGGTCGACCTGGACGCGCGCACGGTCGACCTGCAGAACCCCTGGGGATCGAGCCACGTCACCGCGTTGCCGATCGCTGATTTCATGCGGTTCTACCGGGCGATTCGGGTCGGTCAGTGACCCCTTGGATGTTGTTGGCCATCGGGTGCGGCGCCTGGGCCAGCCCGCCGCCGCCGGTCGCGGCGCCTCCCGCCGCAGGAGTCGACGTGATCGAGACCATCGAAGAGACGACGGTCGGTGACCTCGGCGGCGTGTCCGTGCCGATGGGGAACATGTTCGTCGACAGCTACACGTTGCCGGACGGCACCACCACGAAGGGGCTCGTGTGCGCGCTCGCGCTGGAGTCCGGCGCGGTGTTCGTCGGCAAGGGGTCGGTGGTGACGGTGGGCACCACCACCTGGGAGGTCGTCGCGATCGAGAAGGCGTCGGGCAAGCCCGGGTCGGTCAGCCTCAAGCGGCGTTGACGGTCACGGGCAGGCCACGAGCGACACGTCGTCGATGAAGAAGCTCGTGCGGGCCGTGGTCTCGGCGAGCGTGACGCCGAAGAAGCCGATCTCGTGCGCGCCACCGTCGGCGTGCTCGGTGACGTCGACGGTGACGAGGGCGTAGTCGTCGACGTACGGCCCGGCGTCGGTGGTGACGAGCTCCCAGACCGGCAGCCCGTCGACGGTCACGGTGAGCGTGTCGCCGGCGCCCGACGACCGCTCGGGCACCTGCAGCCAGAACGACAGCTCGGCAGGACCCGGGTCGAGCACGACGCCGCGCTGCACGGCCTTCGCGCTCTCCGGCTCGTTGAGGCCGCCGAACCAGACCCACCACGTCCCGCCCCGGGGACCGGACGATCCGATCGATCCACACGAAACCGCCGAGCAGATCGGGCTGTCGACCTGGTCCGACGAGGCCGACCACGACGCGCCGGCGCTGCCCGCTTCGAACCCGCCGTCGACGATCCGCTCGGATGGGGCCTCACACGACGCGTCCGGAGGGCCGGAGTCGACCGGCCGTCGCGCGCCGATGACCAGCTCGCGGTCCGCGCCCGTCACCCAACACCCCGTCATCGCGAACAGCAGGGTCACCGTGGACCTCCTCCCGCATCATGCGGGCGCGCGCTCGCCGAGGCAAGGGTCCGCGTGGGGCGCCGACCGCAGCTCAACGGGTCGCGCCGACCAGGAGCGGGCCACGCGGGGCGCGCGGGACGCGGCGGGCGACCTCGCGCACCACCCCCAACCACACGAGCAGCTCTGGGGTCAGGAACGGCTTGCCGTTGTTGAGGAACGCGACGCTCAGGTCCCGCTCCGGATCCGCCCAGCACAAGACGTTGGTGAAGCCGAGGTGCCCGAACGCCGCCGGGGTGCCTGCGCCGAAGAACGACAACCGCTCGCCGCCCAGCATGAACCCGCTCGAGTAGCGGATCGGCAGCATGATGATCTGGTCGAGCTCGTGGAACGAGTCCTCGACGCGCGCGCGGCGGCACGCGCGGCGGCCGAACACCTGCACGCCGTCTAGCGTGCCGTCGCACCGCAACAGCTCGAAGAACGCGCAGATGTCGCGCGCCGTGCCGATGAGGTTGCCAGCCGGCACGATCCCGGTGCGAAAGCGAGGATCGTTCGAGAGGCCGACCGCTTCTTGGATGCTGATCCCGAGGCCGTGCTCGAGGCGCTGCTTGAACGGCGCCCGCGGGATCGGCCCGGTGAACGACTCGATCGCGACCTCGCCGAGCCGCTCCGCCGGCACGCCGTACCCGAACGTGCCCAGGCCGAGCGGCGCCCGGATGCGCTGCTCGACGAGGTCGCGCAGGTCCGTCCCGGTGACCCGCCGGAGCACCTCGGCCAGCAGGAACCCGCCGGTCAGCGCGTGGTACGCGAGGCGCCGACCAGGAGGGGCCGACAGCGGAGCGTCGCAGAGCAGCTCCAGGATGCGCTGGGGGGAGGTGAGCAGGTCGAGGTCGGGCCGCTCCCCAGGGATCGTCGGGATGCCGGCGCGGTGGGTGAGCAGGTGCCGGATGGTGATCTGCTCTTTGCCATGACTGCCGAACTCCGGGATGAACTCGGCGATCGGGTCGTCGACGTGCAGCAGACCGTCGTCGTCGGCTTGGTGGACCAACATCGCCAAGACGGACTTCGAGGCCGAGAACATGTTGTACAGCGTGTCCGGCGTCGCCAACACCGGCGTGGACGCCGGCTCATGCGGCCCGTTGCCGCGTTGGTGGCCGATCGTCCGGTCGAGCACCAACGCGCCGCGGTAGCGGATCGCGATGGCGATCGACGGGTGCAGGCCGAACGTGTACAGCTCCTCGACGGCGCGCCAGATCGCCGGGATGACGTCCGTTCCGAGCCCGACGTCCCGACCGTCGACCTCCGCTGGGTTTCGCGTGGTGACGTCGGCGGGCGCGTACTCGGGCACCCGGTTCGTCATCCACGCGCGCGCCGCCGCTGGCAATCGCACCCGCGCCTCCTGGAACACGTTCTAGAACGGCGCCCGGCGCTGCGCCAGGACCCAACACCGCTGGTATTCCCAAGCGGCCCGCGCGCGGGTAGAACATGTTCCACTTGTGCTAGAACATGTTCCACCAGGAGGCCCCATGCGGCGTGTGACCAGCATCCCCGACTACCTCGACTCCCTCGGCGAGCGCTTCGTGGCGTCCGAAGCAACGGTGAAGGCGGTGTTCCAGTTCGAGTTCACGACGGGGACGTGGCACGTGGTGGTCGAGGACGGCGCGTGGACGTTGGTCGAAGGCGCCCACGCGGCGCCGACGACCACGCTGAAGATGGCGGACGCCGACTACGTGCGGATGGTCAACGGCGACCTGAAGGGCACGATGGCGTACATGACGGGAAAGCTCAAGGTGAAGGGCTCGATCCCGATGGCGCAGCGGCTGAACAAGATCTTCCCGCCGATCGGTGGATGACGTGGAGCGCATCGGGGCGTTCGTCGATGGGGCGTCTCGCCCTGCGCTGAGCGGCGCGTGGTACGCGTCGGAGGATCCGTTCCACGCCGCCCCGTGGATCGAGGTCGCGGCCTGTGACGCGGCCGACGTCGACGCGGCGGTCGCGGCGGCGCGGCGCGCGTTCCGCACGAGCGGCTGGCGTGAGCGCTCGGCGAGCGACCGGGCGGACGTGCTCGAGGCCGTCGCCGCGCTGGTGCAAGAGCGCGCGGAAGAGCTGGCGCTCGACGAGGTGCGCGACGCGGGGGGCACGCTGCGGTGGGCGTTCGGGGCGTGCATCCCTGGCACCGCGGACGTGTTCGTGAAGATGGCGCAGCTCGTGCGGGAGGCGCCGGAGGTCGAGGCGCGCGCGCTCGAGGTGCCGGTCGAGAGCGAGAACCTCGTCGAGTGGCTCCCGATCGGGGTCGTCGGCGCGATCGTCCCGTTCAACTTCCCGATGGCGGCGGCGGCGTGGAAGATCGCGGCCGCGATCGCCGCCGGGAACTCCATCGTGCTCAAGCCGTCGCCGCTCACGCCGGTGACCGCGCTCCGCCTCGCGGCGCTGTGCACGGAGGCCGGGGTGCCGCCGGGCGTCGTCAACGTCGTGCCTGGGCCGGACGGGGCGCTCGGGGAGGCGCTGGTGCGGCACCCGGGCGTCGACATGGTGGCGTTCACGGGGTCGGACGTCGTCGGGCGCGCCGTGATGCGCGCGTGCGCCGACGCGCCCAAGGCGGTCTTGCTGGAGCTCGGGGGCAAGTCTCCGGTGATCGTGCGCGACGACGCCCCCCTCGATCTCACCGTCCCGGGGCTGCTGTTCGGCACCTTCTTCCACGCGGGTCAGGTGTGCGACAGCGGCACCCGCATCCTCGTGTCGCGCGCCCGGGAGGCGGAGCTGCTCGAGCGGCTCGCGGCAGCGGCGGCGGCGCTCCGGGTCGGCGATCCGATGGACCCCGACACCGACGTCGGGCCGCTCGCGAGCGCGGCCCAGCAGCGTCGGGTCGCCGGATGGGTCGACGACGCGGTCGCGCAAGGCGCGCGGGTCTGCTGCGGGGGGAGCGTCGGCCCGTCCGGGCACAGCTACCTGCCGACCGTGCTCGGAGGCGTCACGCCGGACATGCGGGTGGCGCGCGAGGAGGTGTTCGGGCCGGTGGTGGTGGTGATCCCGTACGACGACGAGGACCACGCCGTCGCGATCGCCAACGACAGCCCGTACGGCCTCGCCGCGGGCGTGTGGTCCGCCGACGTCGACGCCGCGCTGCGCCTCGCCCGCCGATTAGAAGCCGGCACCGTGTGGATCAACGACTACCACCTGCTCGACGCGTCGTTGCCGTTCGGGGGCACCAAGCGCAGCGGGTTCGGGCGTGAGCTCGGGGTCGCTGGGCTGCGCGCCTATCAGCAGACGCGCCACCTGCACGTCGGAAGGATGGAACCGAAGCCGTATCTGGCGTTGTTGTTGGGGGACCGGTGAGCGATCTCGGCTTCTGGCGCCTCGCGAGGGCGCGCCCCGACGCGGTCGCGTTGATCGGCCCGGAGGGGGAGGCGGTCACCGCGGGCGCGTTGCTCCGGCGGTGCGACGCGTTGGCCCACGCGCTGCGTAGCCTCGGCGTGCAGCGCGGCGACGCCGTCGCGATGATGTTGCCGAACGGCGTCGCGCTCTACGAGGTGTTCCTCGCGGTCGCCCAGATCGGCGTCACGGTCGTCCCGATCAACCACCATCTGGTCGCGCGCGAGATCGCCTGGATCCTCGAGGACTCTGGCGCGAAGGCCTTGTTCACGCACCCGCGGTTTGCCGCCGTCGCGGCCGAGGCGGCGTGCGCGGCGGGGTTGCCGGAGGACCGGTGGTTCACGGTCGGGCCGGTCGACGGTTGGGGGTCGCTCGACGCGCTGATCGCGGCCGCGCCGGAGGGGCCGGTGCCGGATCGCTCCGCGGGCGGGCCGATGTACTACACCTCGGGCACGACCGGGCGGCCGAAGGGCGTGCGCCGGCCGTCGGCGCCGATGCCCCCCGACGACGTCGGCGCGTCGATGGCGGGCTTCTTGATGCTGTTCGGCATCCAGCCGCTCGTCGGCGTGCACATCGTCGTCGCGCCGCTGTACCACACGGCCGTCCTCAACTTCTCGACGAGCTCGCTGCACCTCGGCCACACAGTCGTCGTGATGGAGCGCTTCGATCCCGAGGCGACGTTGGCGGCGATCGAGCGGCACAGTGTCACGCACGCGCACCTCGTGCCGACGCAATTCTCGCGCATGTTGGCGCTTCCGGACGAGGTCAAGGCTCGGTACGACGTGTCGTCGCTGCGTCAGGTGATCCACAGCGCCGCGCCGTGCCCGCCCGACGTCAAGCGGCGCATGCTGGCGTGGTGGGGCCCGGTCATCCACGAGTACTACGCGGCGACCGAAGGGGGAGGGACGAGCGTCGGTCCCGAAGACTGGCTGCGGCGGCCGGGCACGGTCGGTCGCGCGTGGCCGGGGTCCGAGGTCGTCATCCTGGACGATGACGGCGCGCCGCTGCCGGCCCGGGCGGTTGGCACCGTGTGGATGCGGATGGGCAGCTACACGTTCGCCTACCACAAAGACGGCGAGAAGACCGAGAAGGCGTGGCGGCAGGGCTTCTTCACGGTCGGCGACGCGGGGTACCTCGACGAAGACGGTTGGTTGTTCCTGTGCGACCGCAAGGCGGACATGATCATCAGGGGGGGCGTCAACCTCTACCCGGCGGAGATCGAGGCGGCGCTGCACGAGCACCCGAGCGTGGGGGACGTCGCTGTCTTTGGTGTGCCGCACCCCGACCTCGGGGAGTCGGTGCTGGCGATCGTGGAGCCGGCGACCGGAGTAGCCGGGTCGCCCGAGCTCGCGACGGCGCTGCTCGGGTTCGCGGCCGAGCGCCTCGCGAAGTTCAAGCTGCCGAGCGAGATCCGGTTCATGGACCGGTTGCCGCGTGATCCGAACGGCAAGCTGTACAAGCGGGCGCTGCGTGAGCCGTTCTGGGAGGGCGTCGGGCGCCGGATCTGACCTGGGACGTGGTCGCGCGCGCCCGTGATGGGGTAATCTCGGCGAGCAGCCTCGGCTGTCTGCCCAGCCCGGAGCACGACGTTGCCCAGCCGGAACCTTTAGATGGAACGTGCTGATCCGTTTGAGTCACCCGCGTCCACGAGCGCCTTGCCGACCGGGTTCGAGCCCCCGTTGGCGTCCCGGATGAGACGTTGGGTGGCCGCGGTGGTCGATGGTGTGTTGGACTTGTCCGCCATGTACGTCGGCTCGGCGGTGGCGTTGATGGTGGTTCCCGCGGGCGAGGGCCCGGCGTACACGGACCCGCAGTTCATCGGGGTGTTGACGCTCACCATGTGGTGTTCGTTCCT
>CAIUDO010000563.1 GCA_903897935.1 uncultured Pseudomonadota bacterium | reverse complement strand
GGGCTCGCGGCCGTGGGCGTCGAGGTCACCGCCGGCCCGGCGCCCGGCATGGCTGACCTGCTGGAGAACCCGTACCATTCGTCGATGTCGGGCGAAGTGGTCGACCGCGTGTCGGCGTGGCTCCAGGGGGCGTCGCCCGCCGAGATCGCGCCCCCCGCGGGCGCGCCTGCGCTGCGGCCGGCCCCGGGCGTCATCGAGCGGCCATGGGTGAGCGGCGGCTTGTCGGGCGTGGTGTGTACGCCGGAGGGGGGCGCCGCGCCGGGCGCGGCGTGGACGGTCTTCTACAACGCGGGGGGCATCCGCCGCTCTGGGCCGCACCGGCTCTGGACGACGGCGGCGCGCCGGCTGGCCGCCCGAGGCTTCCCGTCGCTGCGCGTCGACGTGCGGGACGTCGGAGACAGCGACGGCGTCGTCACCCCGCACCAGGACCTCGTCGCGCTGTACGCCGACACCGCAATCGACGACGCCGCCCACGCGTTCGACGCCGTGGTGGCCCTGGGGGCCGGCAGCGTCGACGTCGTCGGGCTGTGCTCGGGCGCGTTCCTCGGCATGAACGTCGCTGCCCGGCGGGACGTGCGCCGCGCGGTGCTGTTCAACGGCATGGTGCTGGTATGGAACCCGGAGGCGCGCGCGTCGTCGATGACCGCCCACATCCGCGCGTCGCTGGGGGACGGTCGGCGGTGGCGCCGGCTGCTCGACGGTCGCATCAACCGCGCGGAGCTGGCGCGGGCGATCGTGGTGCAAGCGGGTGTTCGCGCGGCGTCAGCGGGGCGGCGCCTGCTCGGGCGGCCGGACCCGAGCCCGGTCGCGCGGCTCGTTCGGGAGGTGCGGCGCCGGGGCACCCAGCTCACGCTGGTGGCGAGCGCTGGTGACCCCAGCGTGGACTACCTGGCGCAGCACATGCCCGGTCCGGATCGGCCGCCGGTGCGGATCATCCCGGGGGTCGACCACACGATCCGTCCCGTCTGGGCCCATGATATAGTGCTCGGCCTGATCGTTTCAACGATTGAATAGCCAGAGACAACCATGATTTTGGACGAAGTGCGGGCGTTGGTCGTGCAGCACGGGCGCCTGATGGTAGGCGCCGCGGCCATCGCGCCGGAGACGGACCTGTACGAGGTCGGGCTGACGTCGCTGGCGACCGTGCACCTGATGCTCGCGCTCGAGGAGCACTTCGGGGTGGAGTTCCCGGATCGGATGCTCGGCCGGCGGACGTTCGAGTCCGTGCGCGCGATCACCGAGGCGATCGACGCGCTGCGCGCCTGAAGGGGGTCCGATGAGCCTGGTGGCCTTTCGTGAGGCGCTGGTCGGGGCGGGCCTGCTGGTGCCCACCGCCGAGCGCGGGGTGTTCGCGCGGAGCGGGGTGTTCGAGGGGGTCGTCGTCGCGTTCGAGCGCGCGATCCAGGAGATGGACAGCCCGTCGTCGGCGGAGCAGCTTCACTTTCCTCCGGTGTTCGCGCGCGCCGACTACTGCTGCTTGAACCACGCGCACCACTTCCCGGACCTGATGGGGTCGGTGCACACGTTCACCGGGGGCGGCCCCGAGCACGCCGCCTTGGTTCGCCAGCTCGAAGCAGGAGAAGACTGGTCGCGTGGGCTCGCCGCGAGCGGCGTCATGCTGGTGCCCGCCGCGTGCTACCCGCTGTACCCGACGGCGCGCGGCACGTTGCCGCCGGAGGGTCGCACCGTCGACATCGCCGGGTGGGTGTTCCGCCGCGAGCCGTCCGACGATCCCCACCGGATGCAGGCGTTCCGCCAGCGTGAGCGGGTGCGGCTCGGCACGGCCGAGCAAGCGTTGTCGTTCCGCGACGCCGGCGTCGAGCGCTACGCCGGGCTGCTGCGGGCGCTTGGTCTCCCGGTCGAGAAGGTCGTCGCGAACGACCCGTTCTTCGGCCGCGGCGGCCGGCTGGCGGCGGCGACGCAGCGGGAGCAGGAGCTGAAGTTCGAGCTGGTCGTGCCGTTCGGGGAGCGCGTGGTCGCGGTCGCGTCGGCGAACTACCACCTCGACACCTTCGGGGTCGCGTTCGGCATCCGCAGCGCGAGCGGCGCGTCGGCCCACACGGCGTGCCACGGGTTCGGCCTCGAGCGCGTCGCGCTCGCGTTGTTCTGGCACCACGGGCTCGATCCGGCGGCATGGCCGGAGCGCGTCCGCGGGGTGCTCGGCTTCGAGGCCTGAGATGGCCGCGGTCTTGCCGATCGACCCGTCGTCCTACACGCGCCACGCGCTGCACCTGCGCGACCGCGACTGGGGCGAGGCCAACTGCTACGACGACGCCCTCATCGAGCTCGTCCACGCGATGGGTCACGAGCCCACGGCCATGCTCGCGCACGCGCTGGCCGTCGAGCTCGACGTGGACCAGTGGACGCTGTTCAAGGTGCCCCGGGCCGACCTCGAGGACCTCTACGGGATCACGCTCAACGAGCTGACGGTGTGGCGGCCGCTGGCGTGGCACGTCGACCAGCAGGTCGCCGCCGGTCGGCCGGTGCTCGTCGAGACGGACAGCTTCTACCTGCCGGACACCGCTGGCGCCGCGTACCGGTCCCAGCACGTCAAGACGACGATCATCGTCAACGAGCTCGACGTCGAGCGGCGTCGGATGGGGTATTTCCACAACCAGGGCTACTACGTCGTCGAAGGCGACGACGTGGCGGGCGCGCTGCGCTTCGACGGCGCGCCGGAGGTGCTGCCGCCCTACATCGAGCTCGTCCGCAGGCTCCCGCGCGGGCGCGCGCTGCGCGGCGGCGAGCTGGTGGAGGCGTCGGTCGCGTCGCTGCGCCGTCACCTCGCGCGGGTGCCGGCCGAGAACCCGTTCTTGTTGTTCAAGGAGCGCTTCGCGGCGGATCAGGTGACGGTCCCGGGGCTGCTCGGGCCCGAGCTCGACACCTACCACCCGTACGCGTTCGTGACGATTCGCCAGTTTGGCGCTGCCTTCGAGCTCTCGGGCTGCTACCTGCGCTGGCTCGGCGCCCACGGCGTCGACGGGCTCGATGGGGCCGCGGCGTCGTTCGACGAGCTGTCGCACGCCGCGCGGGCGCTGCAGATGCGGCTCGCGCGGTCCGTCATGCGCGGTAAGCCGGTCGACGTCGTGTCGATCGACCCCATCGCGTCGCTGTGGCAACGCGGTATGGCAGCGCTGACGCATCGTTTCGGGTGATCGGGCGGCGCCGGGACGTGCGCTCGGTGTCGCCTGCACGTCACGCACGCGCGCGCGGCGCGGCATAGGGTGCGCGGCCGCGCGTGGGCCTAAGCGCGTCGCAGGTGGGCAGTCTGGTGCACGGACCCGATCCTCTACGGGTGCTCGTCGTCATCACGCGCGGAGAGCCGGGCGGGGCCCAGGTTCACGTCCGCGACCTGATCGTCGGCCTGCGCGACCGGGTCCGGTTCCACCTCGCGCTCGGCGAAGCGGGGTTCCTCGCCGACGAGGTGTCCGCGGCGGGGGTGCCGGTCACACTCGTCCCCGAGCTGCAGCGGGCGGTGTCGGTCACCAGCGACGCCCGCTGCCTCACCGCGCTGCGGCGGCTGATCCGCGCCGTCGCTCCGGATCTCGTTCACACCCACAGCTCCAAAGCCGGCATCTTGGGCCGACTCGCGGCGCGAAGCACCGGCACGCCGTGCGTGCACACCGCGCACGCGTGGTCGTTCTCCGACGGCTTGTCGCGGCGGCGCAAGTTGGGCGCGATCCCGGTCGAGTGGGTGGTCGGGCGGGTCACCGACCGGTTCATCGTGGTCTCGGAGGCCGATCGTGAGGTCGGGCTTCGCTACGGCGTCGTGCGGCCGGCTCAGGTCCGGGTGATCCACAACGGCGTGCAAGACGACGGCGCGCGGGCGGCGCCGGAGGGCGCGCCGCCGGTGCTGACGATGGTCGCGCGCTTCGCGGCGCCGAAGGATCACGCGCTGCTCCTGCGCGCGCTCGCCGGGATCGAGCTGCCGTTCGTGGCGCAGCTCGTCGGGGACGGGCCGGATCGCCCGCAGATCGAGGCCCTGGTCGACGCGCTGGGGCTGCGCGCTCGGGTCCGCTTCCTCGGTCGCCGCGACGACGTCGCCGCGGTGCTCGCCGCGTCGCAGGTCGGCGTGTTGGTCTCGAAGCAGGAGGGCTTCCCGCTGGTCGTGCTGGAGGCGATGCGCGCCGGCTTGCCGGTGGTCGCGTCCGACGTCGGCGGGGTGCGGGAGGCGGTCGCGCACGGCGTCACCGGGCTGTTGGTCGCCCGCGGCGACGAGGCGGGCCTTCAGGCGGCGCTGCGCGAGGTGCTCGCGGACCCCGGTCTACGGGCTCGGTTGGGTGGCGCGGGGCGGTCGGCGTACGAAGCGCGCTTCGACGCGTGTACGATGCGGGCCCGCACGCTCGCGGTCTATCAGGAGCTCGCAGCCGGGGGGCGCTCGTCGTGAACGTGTTCGGCGTCTCGATCAACCGCAGGAGCCTCCTGTTCTTGGTGTTCGACGCCTTGTTCGCCGTGGTGGCGATCATGGTCGCTCAGGCGGTGCGGTTCGGGACGGCGGACGCGGTGCAGCCGTTCGCGCTGCTGAGCCAGTACACCGGGGCCTCCGCGTTGTTCTTCGGCGCGCACGTGATCGCGCTGTACGTGTTCGAGGGGTACGACGCGAGCCGCGACTTCCGGCAGCGGCTGTCCCAGTTCAACGTGCTCGTCGCGGTGGTGGTGGCGTCGATCGCGCAGATGGCGCTGTTCTACATGTTCCCGGCGTGGTGGTGGGGTCGTGGCCTGTTGTTGTTGAGCAACCTCGCGTTTGGGTTCGGGGCGCTCACCAGCCGCTACGTGATGACCGTCGCCAGGCCGGTGTTGACGCTGCGGTCGCGCGTGCTCGTCGTCGGAGCAGGCCCCGCCGCGAAGCGGATCGTCGGGGTGCTGGTGACCGACCCCGGAGGCGGGCACGCCTACGAGGTGCTGGGCCTCGTCGACGAGCGGGACCACGGGGCGTCGTTGACCCAGCCGTCCGCTGCGCGCGTGGTCGGGCCGGGTGGGGTGCCCCGCACGCCGACCCCGCTGATGCCGGACCGGGCCCGGGTCATCGGCACGTCGCGGGATCTGGTGCGGATCGTGTCGGATCAGAAGGTCGACCTGATCGTCGTCGCGACGCTCGGGCCCCTTGACCCGGTGCTCACCGCGAACCTGTTGGCGTGTAAGTCCACCGGGGTCGCGATCGAGGACGTGCGCTACACGTACGAGCGGCTGCTCGGAAAGGTGCCGATCGAGTACCTCAACGAGGCGGCGATCATCTTCGGGCCGTCGTTCGTCGGTGCGTCGGGGCCGTCGGCGGCGATCCAGCGCTTGCTCGACATCGCGCTCTCGTCGGTGGGGCTCGTGCTCGCGTCGCCGCTGCTCATCGGCGGGATCATCGCGGTGAAGATGGACTCTCCGGGGCCCGCGTTCTACGTGCAGGAGCGCATCGGCAAGGGCCGGGTGCCGTTCCGGATGGTCAAGCTCCGCACGATGGTCCCGAACGCCGAGGCGCGCACGGGTCCGGTGTGGTCGGAGGGCGGCAACGACCCTCGGGTCACGCGGGTGGGCCGCTTCTTGCGGCGGTCGCGGATCGACGAGGTGCCGCAGCTCTGGAACGTGCTGCGGGGGGACATGTCGATCGTCGGCCCGCGGCCCGAGCGGGAGCCGTTCGTGTCGCAGCTGTCCTCGTCGATCCCGTTCTATGCGCTACGGTTCGCGGTGCCGCCCGGTGTGACGGGGTGGGCGCAGGTCAAGTACCGCTACGGTGCGTCCGAAGAAGACGCAGCCGAGAAGCTTCGTTATGAACTGTACGCGATCCAGAGCATGAACCCGGTGCTGTACCTGCTCATCCTGATCAAGACCGTGCAGACCGTGGTGATGAAGGCGGGCTCGTGAGCGCGTATAGCAGCGCCGGGGCGTCGCGCATCGGTCGGACCTCGATCTTCCCGGCGTCCCGCAGCCGGGCGGCGTGATCCAGGACCTGTCCGAGCGCGGCGAGCATCGGCCCCGGCTCGGTCGCGAAGTTGATCGGGTGGAAGTACAGGTGGAACACCCGACGCGCCCGCGCCGCGGCGTCAAGTCCGCGGATCGAGCGCTTGACCCTGCGCTGCAGCGGGATCCACCGCCGGACGCCGTCGCGCGGCAAGAACGTAGCGGACGCCGGCAAGCACACGAGGCCGTGGTCGTCGCGGTAGGGCAGCACGGTGGGGGGGGCGCCCGCCCGCGCGACGTCGACGAGGTGCAGCGCGCGCCCGACCGCCGCTGGCACCGGCGGCTGGCGGTACCACGCGGTCTCGTCGGGGCGCCACACCGTGAACCCGTGCTTCGCGAGCAGCGCGACGTGGCCCGGGATGTTCCGCGGGAACACGAACGACCGCAGCGTGACGCCGAGCGCCGCGGCCTCCTTGACGCACCGGGCCAGCTCGGAGTCGGCGACCGCCGCGCTGCAGCCGGGGTCGCCGAACACCGGGTGGGAGAAGCTGTGGCTGCCGACCTCCTGGCCGGCGTCGCGGAGGCGCTCCACCAACGAGCGCGCGTAGAACTCGGGGGCGCTCTGCTCGTCGCCGTCGGGCACATCGGCGAGCCAGTCGGGGCGCCACGCGTGTGTGGGCGGCACCACGTCGGGGTGCAACGCGCCCCCCGACCGGGCGGCGCCGCGTAAGAACAGGTGCCCGACGGTGGCCCAGGTCGCGACCATGCCGCGGGAGACGAACGCGTCGACCAGCGGGCCGAACACGCGCTCCCGGGTCACGCGGGCGGCCGCGCGCAGCGGGCCGAGGTCGGTGACGAGGTCGCGCGACCCGAAGACGAGCTCGAAGTCGAAGCTGACCGTGAACACGCCGCGCTCGAGGCTCACGCGTGGCTTCCGCGCGGCTCGGCCGGGAGGACGCTGAAGATGCTGCTGATGCCGACCTGCTCGACGGTCCAGGTGTGGAGCTTGCGGCCGGCGGCGAAGTCGTACGCCACCACCCGGGTAGGGTGTGGCTCGGGTGGCCGACCGAGCGGGGTCCGCAGCCAGGAGAGGTTCTGCTTGAGCGTCGTAGGTCGGAGGCGACTGAACGCGATCAGCGTGACGCCGGCATCGACGTGGATCCCGCGGGCCCAGCCGAGCGGGCGGCCGCCTTCGTCGCCGACGCGGTCGAGGTCGTACCGCGCGACGACGCCGCGCCCGGGCTCGACGACCACGACGTGGCCGGAGACGACGGTGTACCAGAGGCGCCCATCGACGAGCACGCCGTCGTGCACGGGATCGTCGGCGAGCCGCACCGCGGACCCGCCGTCGAGGTCGAGCGCGTCGCGCTGCACGAACCGGGTGAGCCAGCGGTGGCCGTCGACCTCGGTGACGAAGTTCGGGTGCGCCGCGTGCGGCTTGGTGGTCGGCACCCGGCGCCAGTCCGTCGCCCGGTCGAAGCGCGACCACGGGTCGTCGCCGACGGCCGAAAGCACCTCGACGACCTCGTCGTCGTCGCCGAGCACGAGCACCGCGTCCAGGCCCGTCGACACGACGTGCAGGCGGCCACCGATCCGGGCGACGTGGTGCACGTCGTTGAACCACGGGTGGCTGATCGTGCGCACGATCCGCTCGGCGACCGGATCGAAGACGATCACCTCGGTCTGGGTGCACAGGAGCAGGTGGGGACCGTCCCATGACGCCGCTTTGAACACGAACGACGGGTCGGTCGCGGGGCAGCGGTCGGGCGGGGACGCGTACTCGAGCACGACGCGCGCGGCGCCGGTGCGGGTGTCGAGCGACAGCAACACGGCGCGCTCGTACGCGGTCCACTCGTCGCGGGCCCGCAGGTGGGTGGGGCGCTGGCGCCCGCCGGTAAGGAAGTACCTGGACAAGTTTGCGGCCGGGGTGGTGGGTGGCGAGCGACCGCGGCGGTGCTCGGCGCGCCGGAGGGTAACGCCAAGCGGGCGGCGCCGGGACGGGGTCCCTCGGCCCCGTTGCTTTGTCGGGCACACGGTCCAGGCGTCGCGTCGCGCGGGTCGCGCGCGTATGCTCGCGGCGGGGGTGGCGATGTGGTGGTGGTGGTGGTGGGCGGCGTACGGCGCCGACCCGGTTGACGCGGTTGTGGCTGATTCGGCGTTACCCGCGCTCGACGCGCCGATCCCGACGGACCCGCGGAGCAGCTCGGGCCGCTTGCCGGGCGGGGCCCGTGTCGTCATCGTGCAGGATCAAGACCCGAACGCGCTCGAGATCCGTTTGCACGTCGACCGGGGGTTCTTCCACGAACCGCCCGACGCTGCGGGCATCGCCCACCTCGTCGAGCACATCGTCATCTCCGGCAATCCGGAGTACGGCGACCTCGCCGCGACGGGCCGCGGCTTCGGGTATGTTCCGTACGTGAACGCGTTCACGGAGTTCGATCGCACGGTGTACCAAGTCAGCTCGTCGCTCGAGGGGGTCGACGATCGGCCCGCGATCCTGGCCTTGCTGTGGTACGCCTGGGCGCTCCTGTACAATCGGCCGGCGTTCGGCGCCCGGTTCGAGGCCGAGCAGTCGATCGTGGCGGAGGAGCTGCGGCTGCGCGACACGCCCCTGAGTCGGGCGGACCTGGCGCTGCTGCCGGCGCTCACCGGAGAGCCGGCCATGGGCGACTGGATGGCGGCGCAGCGCGCAGCGATCGGCGGGTTGACCGTCGGCGACGCCCGCCGGTTCTATCGGGCTGCGTATCGGTCGCCCCAGGCCACGCTGGTGGTCGTGACGGGGCGGGCGGTAGACGTCACCGAGCCGCTGGTGCGGGGCGTGTTTCGGAGCGTCCGGCCGCGCGACACCCCCGCTGCTGCTGTACCTCCGCCGTTGGCGGAGTGGGACGCGAGGGTGGCGGCTGTTGATTCCGTCGACGACGTCGGTGAGGGCGTCTTGTGGTCGGCCACCCGCCCGCACGTTCGAACCGGGACCTGGGCCGACGCGCGCGCGCACGCGGCGTCCGCGGTCGCGCGCGCGCTGCTCACCGACCGTCTACAAGCGGCGCTGGGCGACGACCCGGAGTGGTTCGGCGTCTCCGTCGGCGGGGAGGACGCGCCAGGGCGCCACACCATCGAGGTCGAGTGCGTGGTCGGTGCAGGGGCCCATCAGCGGGTATTGGACCGGGTGAACGCCGAGGTGGAGCGGCTGCGCGCGCACGGGTTCGCGCCGTGGGAGCTCGAGCACGCACGCGCGGTCGTGGTGTACGACTCGCGGCGGCGCCGCTCCGCCGAGATCGGGCAGGAGCCGGTCGCGCGCGCCGATCGGATCGTCGATGAGGTGTCGTGGGGTGGGTCGCCGCGGGATTGGGCGCGATGGACGCACGGTGTGGAGATGTTCGTGCAGGATGTGTCGGCGGACGAGGTGCGCGCCGCCGTGCTCGCGGACCTGCCCGCCGATCGGCGCGTCTACGCAGCGCTCGGCACGCCTACGATCGCGGCGCCGTCGGTGCCGTCGGACCTCCCGGGCCCGCCGACGCCCCCCGCTGCGGCCCCGGTGTCCGAACCGGGCGCTGCGCTCGAGGGCGCGTTTCACGCGTCCCTCGGGGTGACGACGTGGCGGCTGCCGAGCGGCGCGACCGTGCTGTACAAACAGATGGCTCCGGAGGACATCACGGGCTTTCTCTGGACGCTCTGGTCCCGGGCCGACCCGGGTCGGGAGTGGTCGTCCGTTCGAGACGTCGCGTCGCAGGCGTGGGCGCTCGGCGACTCGGACCGGGCGTTGTCCGCCGCGGGGGCGAGCCTGGACCTCTGGTTCGACGAAGAGCACGCCATCATCGAGGGGTACGCGCCGGAGAGGAACGGGCTCGAGGTGACGCTCGCCGAGGCGGCGCGTCGCGTGTCCGCGCCGCCCGTGGCGCCCGTCGTCGCCAAGGCGCGCGCGGCCCTGGAGGGTCCG
>CAIUDO010000562.1 GCA_903897935.1 uncultured Pseudomonadota bacterium | reverse complement strand
GCGGCTGGTGGAGCCTCGGCCGGCGCCGCCGCATGTCGATGCACCTCGACCCGATGGCGCCGCCCGACGCGATCGTCCATTGACCCGCTCAGGCCCCGTCGCGCTCGACTTCGGCGATGACCGCTTCCCACGCCGACAACGCGTCGGAGGCACGCGCACGTTGGCGGCGGGCGCCCTCGATGAGGCCGGGCGCTGCGTCGTCGAGGCCCGATCCGGTGAGCCGCGCCTCGAAGGCGTCGAGATCGGACGCCAGGCCGTCGATCGCCTCGCGAAGCAACACGACCTCGGTGCGGGCGCGGTCGGCGCGGCTGGCGGACGCCCTCGCGCGACGTAGGGCGGCTTCGGCGGCCATCGCCTCCGCGCTGTCGGTCGCGCTGAGCGCTTGGACCTCTGCTTCGGCCGCGCGTCGCGCCAGCGCCTCGGGGGACGCGGCGCGCAGCAGCTCGCGCCCACGCTTCAACGCGACGGCCAGCGCGTCGGCGCGGTCCCACAGCGCGAGCACCTCGTCGCCGAGGGACCTGCGTACGGTCTCCGGGGTGGTGTCCAACAAGCTGATGCACCGCTCGGCCGAGCGCCACGCGACCGCCAACACCGCGCGGTCCTCGGGATCGTAGCGCGTCCCGTTGAGCTGGGGCAACGTCAGCTTCGCCGTGATCGCCGTACGCGGGGCGCCGGGCAGCCACGACAACAAGCACCCACGGTTCATCCGTCCCTCCAACGTTCCGCCTGGGCGAGCCACCGCGCGATCGGCTCGAATACGCGCTCCGGTGCCTCGGGCGCCAGGTACAGATCCGCGTGCGCGTACCAGTCGTCGGCGTCGCCGACCTCGAGCACGTCGACGTGGCCGCCCCACGCACCGACCGCCGCGCGCGCGCTCGCGTCGGGCACGATCCCGTCGCGGTTGCACATCACGACCAGCAGGCGCCCGCGTTGGTTGGCGAGCGCCGTGGTGACGTTGGTGCCGTCGACGCACAGGTCGACGCTGCGCAACCACGAGGCGAGATCCCGGTTGATGCTCCGTTGCGGGTCGTCGACGGTCGCGGTGATCGTCGCGGCGACCGACGCAGGGACGTGCGCCGCGTTGACGTACATGCCGAGCGCCCACGGTGCGCGGGCGGCGACGAACGGGAACACGCGTCGCGCCAACGCCCGGGTGCCGACGATCGGGACCGCCCCCGCGACGCGCCTCGACCGAAACGCAAGCTTGATCGCTGGGTTGACGTCCAACCATCTGAGCGGGGCCCCGAGCGTGACGAGGTGCCGCACCCGCGCGCCGCCGCTGGCCACCGCGGCGTACGCGACGCTGCCGCCCAAGCTGCACCCGATGACGTCCGCGGTCACTTGACCGGAGCGCGCGACGATGTGCTCGATCGCAGCCGGAAGATCGTGAGTGGACCAGCTCGTGAGGGTAGGGGGCCGCGCCGCGCCGCGCCGCGTCGAGCCCCCCTGGCCCGCGAGGTGGACCGTCCACACCTCCCTGCCGTGCGCCGCGAGCACCTCGAGAATGGACGGACCGGACGGGTGATAGCCAAGGATGAACGCGTTCATGCCGTAGCCGGGCAGGAGGATCACCGGCGGTCCGTCGCCCGCCGCGTGGCGCACGATCTCGAGCGCCCACCCCGCTCCGTTCTGGATCTCGTGCCGCTCCACGCCTCCTCCGGGCGCGCCGCGTATCCGCGGGTCCGCCGTCTCGCTGTAAGGCGGTGTCGCGAAGTTTTGTTTGCCGGTGGCGATCGACGCGTGGCATAATCGACGCATGAAGTTGGGCCTGCTCATCGCTTCGCTCTCGGTCGGCGTCGGTTGCGCGATCTCCGGGCAGTCGCGCGTCGAGAACCTCACGTCGGGCCTCGACGACGATGTCGTCGCCGTGGTGCTCGACCTCGACGCGGGCGACGTGTACGCCGAGCGGACCGACGGCGACGCCGAGTTCACCCAGGGGATCTTGTGGTCCGACGTCGCGCGGCCGATCGTCGAGGAGTCCACGGTCGACCACGTGCACACGGTGACGGTGCGGTGCCCGACCGACGCTCCGCCCGATCAGTGTCGGGTCGACTACGACTTGCTGTTGCCGGACGGCGTGGCGCTGACCGTGACGACCGGCGATGGCGTGGTGGACCTGTTCGGCATCGGTGGCTCCTCGCTCGTGACGGTCGGCAACGGCGACGTGCGCGTCCGGGACGTGATCGGCGGGGTGTCGGTCGCGTCCTCCATGGGCGATGTCGTCGTCTCCGGCACGTCCGGGCGCGTCCAGGTCGTCGCTGACAACGGGAACGTGTGGGCTACCGGGCTGCGCGCGACCGCAGTGAACGTGATGGCCACTCAGGGCGCGATCGACGTCGGGTGTGTGCAGCTCACCGAATCACTCGACGCGGTGTCGCAGACCGGCTCGATCACCATCGAACTGCCCGATCAGGCCTACGACGTCGACGTGTACAGTGAGCTCGGCGAGACCTCGATCGGCGTGCAGACGTCGGACACGGCGGAGGTCCGCGTAGTGGCCACCACCGTCGAGGGTGACATCGACATCACGGTCCGCGACGAGCAGTAGCCGCGCTCGTGCGGGCTCATTGGGGTGGATCGACGATGTCGCGCCACAGCGCCTGCATGAGCTCGCGGGCGCGGAGCGACTCCCGACACGCCCAGGCCCACCGCTCGATCTGCAGCGCCGGAGGCGGCTCCCCGCCGAGATCAAGCGTGGGTTGGCCGGTCGCGACGTAGCGGCCGCCGAGGAACCGGAACGTGTCGACCAGGGTTCGGTTGGCGTCCGCGGTGCCGACGGCGGCGAGCGCGGGGCCGAGCCCGACTGCGACCGCGTCTTCGGGGGCCGCGAGCGGCGGCATGATCGCGCTCGCCGGGAGCTGGACGACGTGGCTGGCGACCTCGGCGAGCGCGGCGATCAGCGCGACGTCGCGGCCGTTGTCTTCGTGTGCGACCCGCACGAACGCCTCGAGCCAGTCGGACACCGGATCCCGCACAGACGGCGTGAGGCGGTCGAGGATCCACGTCCATTCGCCGCCCTCCAGCGCGCGCAGCACTGCGGAGACGTCGCTCGGGCGCTCGATCGGGTCGTCGGTCGGGGGGCCCGAGCCGGTGAGCGCGGAGGTGATCGGCAAGCCGCGCCGCCGGGAGATCGACCGCCCGACGCGCAGCGCGAGCGAGAGACGGGTGGTGGGATCCGCGGGTACGAGCTCCAAGATGTCCAGTACCACCGGCTCCGGCGCGACGCCCAGCGCGGACATGAAGTCCCGCAGGTGGCGGGCGAGGTGCCGCGGCGGTACCCGCGCGTCCTGGCCCATGCGCACGAACGCCTTCGCGGCCTCGCTGGTGCCGACGCCGGTACGATCCAACGCGAACCACCCGTCGACGCCGTGCTCCGTGAACGACACGAGCAGCGGCGCCCCAGGCGCGCCAGGAACGATGACCGTCCCGCCCGCGCCGGCCTCGCGCCCGACCCCACACGACGCCAAGACGGGCGCGTACACCACGCACGGACCAGGCAACGACACGACGTCTTCGGGGTCGCCGATCACGTGCACACGCATGGGGTAGCCGAGCTGGCGCGCGCGCGTCAGCAGCAGGATCCCGGTGGTGGTCGCGACGACGCTGTTGCCGCGGAGGGTTACTTCCAAGCGTGCTCCTCGACGTCGGCGCGCGACGCGAGCTCGGCGCGCACCCGTTGCATCACCGGCCGCAGGCTCGTGTGCGACACGAGCTTGATGGCCTCCTCCACGTCGAACCACTCGACGGCACGAACCCCCTCGTCGAGCTTCGGCGCGAACGCCTTGCCCTCGTGCTCGGCGCGCAGGAGGTACAAGAACACGGTCTTGAGGCGCGGCGCGCCGTCGGGCGTCACGAACGGGTAGTGGATGCGGCCCAGCGGGAGGCTGACCGCGAGGCTGCCTTCGTAGCCGGTCTCCTCGCGCACCTCGCGCACCGCGGCGACCTCCGGCGGCTCGCCTTGTTCGAGCTTGCCTTTGGCGACCTCCCAGGTGACCCCGCGCCGCCGAGCGACCCGGATCAGCGCGAGCTCGAACGCGCCGCCTGCGGTGCGCCGGAACGGGATGCCCCCGGCCGCCATCTGGTGGCCGAACCCGGCCTGTAGATTCAGTACAAACCGTGACGGGATCGCGGTCGCTTGATACGGGCACCCGCGGCGTGAGCGAAAGAACATCACGCCAGCGCGACGGGCGCGCATCGCGTCGATGTAAATTACGGTGGGAGCCGTAGAGGCGGCCGCACGGTGCGCGACTCGCCACGCGCTGGGCTCGTCGGCGGACAAGAACACGAGGCGATCGTCCGAGCTGCTCACGTATCCTTTGCGGTGGATATGCTGCAGGCCGTGTGCGTTTGTGGCGTGGTACAGCACGTCGGGCGGCGTGCAAGGGACCGCTCCTGGCGCGAGCAGGCGCACGGAGCGGTTCCGGATCTCGATGACGCCAGGGCACCGATGCGCGGCGGCGACGAGCTGATCCGCCGAGACTTGTGGGCCTCCGTCCGGCGTCAGCGCCTCACACACCGTGAGGGCGTCGACGAACCCGTTCTTGTCGACCCGCGACTCCATACGAACGAGGAACCTGCGGGCGAGCTGCGTCAGCCGTTGCGCGTCGCGCCTGTCCACCCGTGTCCTCCCTTCGCAGGCCTGTCGAAGCGCACCGCCGAGCCGCGCGCGTCAACCCCCCGCGCCACGAGCCGCCATTCGTTCCACTTGCCATAGCATGTAGATGTCGTCGGGCGCGAGTCGGGCGGCGTCGAGGGCGGCCTCGTACGCCAACGCGCCCTCCCCGCGCGCGAGGTGTACCATCGCCTTGGTGTCGAGGTAGTCGCTGCGACGCCCATCTTTGGCGAGCGCACGGTCGACCCGCACGAGCGCGTCGTCGAGGTCGACGCCGGCGAGCGCGTGATACCAGGCGATGCAGTTGTCGCGCGAGCTGTCCGATTGGGGCAGGTCGTGACAGTCGCGGGCCGCGCCTTGCTGCATGAGGTCGAGCGCGGCGTCTTGCTGGCCGAGGGCGCGGCGCGCGGCGACCTGGAAGTCGAGCGGCTGAAACGGAGGATGCAGGCGGGACATCGCGTGCTCCATGTCCGCCTCGAACGTCGACGCGGTGCCCGGGTCGTCGACGAGCAGCGCATAGAACCACAAGAACGTCCCTTCGGACGGGTAGAGCTGCAACAACCTCCTGACGAGCGCGATGGCGCCGTAGCGGTCCTGCTGGGCGAGCGCGACCCGCGATCGACGCAGCAGGTGCGCGTCCGGGTTCTCGACGGCGGCGGCGGCGGCCATCAGGTCGGCGCGCGCGTCGTCGAGGCGCCCGAGCGCGAACAAGGCGTCTGCTCGCGACACCAGCGCGGTGCTCTGCTCGATCTTGCCCTCGTTGTCGGACGCGTCGCGGGTCGCTTCGACCGCGCGCTCGGCGAGGGCGAGGGCGGCTGCTGGATCGCCTGCGAGCGCGAGGCCGTTGACCGCCGCCACGATCTCGCCGGTCGCGACGAGCTGGCCAGCGTCGAGCGCCCGCTCGGCCTCCCACGCGGCGTCGAGGTCTCCCCGGAACCGGTGGATCCCGGCCATCAACGTGCGCGCCTGCGCGACCTCGTCGGGGGTGAGGTCGGGCACCGTCAGGAACGCGTCGAGGTACCGCAGCGCGGCGTCGAGGTGGGCTCCCGGCGGTGCGTCGTCCGTCCCGTCGAGCGCCGCTTCGATCTCGGCGCGCAGGAGCCCGCGGCGGGGGTCGTCGCCGTAGGTGTCGAGGTCCTGCGCCAACACCACGGCGTGCACGTCGAGGCTGCGGCGCTTGCCGTGCGACGGCTGGAGCGCGAACCGGCCGCCCGCGAAGTCGAACCACGCGACGTGCCGCGCGAACAACGCGTGCCCGGCGAGCCCGATGATGGCGTCGTCGTCGGTGAGCAGCCCGGTCGCCCGCTCCCACCCGACCCAGCGCGCCTGGAAGCCGTCGACCGAGAAGCGCCGCCCGCCCAACGCCACCTTCGACAACCCGACCCGGCGGGTCTCCACCAGGAATTCCGACGGCGGCATGATCTCGGAGGCGCCGATGCCGTAGATGGGCTCCACACCCACCGTGAATTGGCCTTCGAGGTCGATCAGCGGCGCGGGACCGTCGAGCAGGAGGTCGCCGGCCCCGGTGTCGAGCTGGACGATCAAGTCGACGTCGGTGCGCCGGTCTTGCGCCGTCGCGGTCATCAGCGAGAACACATGGCCGTTCTCGAAGGCCATCGGCGCGGCGCGGCGCGGCAAGCGCACGCTGCCGGGCTCGTGCAGCCCCAGGCGATCGCGCGGATAATCGACCTCCATGACGAACTGCGCCCACACATTGGTGCCGAGGATGCCGTCGAGCGGCACCAACCCGGCGCGCTCGGGCACGCCGCGCACACCCACGGCGACGTCGACGCCCTCGACCACCACGTCACCCAGGGTCAAGCTCGGGATCACGGCGCGGTCGAACGGCGCGCGACCGCCCAGCCCTTCGACGTAGCCGTAGCCCCGTTCGATCGGGATGCCGAGCCGGAGCGCCGTCTCTTCCGAGAGGACCGACACCGACGCCCCGGTGTCGACCAAGAACAGGCCCGGGACCCCGTCGGGCAGCGTGGCCTGCACGTACACGCGCTCGCCGCCCGGGCCGGGGCGCAGCAGATCGACGTACGCGTGGGTCGGGTTGGCGCCTTCGGCCGGTCGCCCCGACGCTCCCGACGCGATCACGATCGACGCCAACGCGAGCGGGCTCACGCGGTGTTTCGTTCGTGGAGGAGCGCGAGGCCTCGGAGCGTGAGGTGAGGATCGACCTCGGTGATGACCTCCGAGTGCTCGCCGAGCAGCGTCGACAGCCCACCGGTCGCCACGAGGAGCGCGCGCGGGTCGAGCTCGGCGCGGATGCGGCGCGCCAATCCGTCGACGAGGCCGACGTAGCCGTACAACAAGCCCGACTGCATCGCGTGCACGGTGTTGGTCCCGATCGCGGCGGGCGGCTTCGCGATCTCGACGCGCGGCAGGCGCGCGGTCCGGCTCACGAGCGCCTCCTCGGAGATGCGGAAGCCGGGGGAGATCGCGCCGCCGACGTACTCCGCGTCGGCGTTGACGCAGTCGAACGTGGTCGCGGTGCCGAAGTCCACGACGATGACCGGCGCGCCCCAGCGCTGCACGGCGGCGACCGCGTTCACGATCCGGTCCGCCCCGACCTCGCGCGGGTTGTCTACCCGGATGCGCATGCCGGTCTTGATGCCGCGACCGACGATCAGCGGCGTTACGCCAAGGTAACGACGACAAGCCTTCTCGAAGGTGTACACCTGCGACGGCACGACCGACGACAAGATCGCGCCTTGGATGGACGGCACCTCGACCGAGTGGTGGGCGAGCAGCTGCAAGAGCAAGACGCCGAGCTCGTCGGTGGTGCGGTCGACCGAGCTCAGCCGGAAGGTGTGCACGACGTCGAGGCCGCGCATGAGTCCGAGGACGACGTTGGTATTGCCGATGTCGATGACGAGGAGCATGCGCATCCGAGGGTGCGGCGGTGGTGTTGTGCTTCTACTTCGCGCGAGCGGCGTACGCTTCGAGCCACGCGACGATGTCTGCCGACTCGAGCAGCGGGTAGTCGTCGATGAGCAAGCAGGGGACCTGAGTCCCTCCCGCCCGAGCGACCAGGTCCTTGCGCCACTCTGGGCTCTGGCGAACGTCTCGCCGCTCCACCTCCACCGGGAGGCGCTCCAGCGCGCGTTGCACACGGGCGCAGTAGGGGCAGGCGTCGTACTTGTACAGCGCCAGGACACGAGGTCGATCCGGCGTCGGCGCCGATGCCGGCCAGCTGGGTCCACTCCGCCATGGGAACATGAGGCCTCCGAGCCTGGTTGGGTCAGGTGACCGCGATGGGTCGGGTTGGGTCGCTGATCCAGCCGCTCCATGAGCCGACGTACAGCCGGCCACCCGGGAGGCCGGCGCGCGCCGCCGCGAGCAGACCAACGCACGCGGTCACGCCCGATCCGCACGACCACACCGCGCGCGTGGGGTCCGGCAGCGCCGCCTCCAATTGCGCGCGCAGCACCTCCGGATCGCGCCACGCGCCGCTCGCGTCGAGGACCTGCGACCACGGGAGGTTGCGGGCGCCCGGGATGTGTCCGGCGACCCGGTCGATCGGCTCACGCACCCCATGGAAGCGCTCCGGTTCGCGCACGTCGACGAGGTTGCCCGCCGATGCGATGCCGGGGATCTCCTCGGGACCGACCACCTCCGCGCGGTTGGGCCGCGGCGTATAAACGGCGGGTTGGTGCGGTTCGGGGCGAGCGTCGCTGACCGGGCGGCCGTCCGCAAGCCATCCCGACCATCCGCGATCGAGCACGCGGACCGACGCGTGGCCGAGCCAACGGAGCACCCACCAGGCGCGCGCCGCGTACGGACCAGCGCCCTGGTCGTACACGACCAGCGGGGTATCGGCGGAGATCCCCATGTCACCGAGCGTGCGCGCGAGCCGCGCCGGGTCGGGCAGCGGGTGGCGGCCCTCGCCGGGGCCCGACAGGTCCTCCTCGAGGTCGAGGAAGACCGCGCCAGGCACGCGACCACGCCGCCACTGCTCGCGCCCCCACGCCTTGTCGTCGAGCCGGAACCGGCAGTCGACGAAGCGCAGGCCGGGCGGGGGCGCCGCTCCTGCCGGCAGCGTGAGCACGGGGTCGGGGTTGGGCGTAGCTCGGGTCGTAGGCATGACGGCTCGGGGGATACGGAGCGTAACCTTCGGGCGCGCGCCCCGTGCACGAGGAACAGCGCCGCGGGGGGGTGCCCGACGTTGACCGCGACGCGCATGCTTCGGCGGGGCGCGCCGCAGCGGGGGCGACCGCTGGTACACTCGTGCCGGAGGTCGCTTCGTGGCGCTGGGGTCGGGTCGTTATCTCGTCGGCGAGGTGCTCGGCCGTGGCGGCGCCGCCACGGTCTACCGAGGCCTCGACACGAAGCTCCAGGTCGAGCGCGCGATCAAGGTGCTCTCGGCCGCGCGCCAGACGGACCGGATCGCGCGGGTGCGCTTCCTCAACGAGGCGCGGACCATGGCCGCGCTGCACCACCCGGGCATCGTCCCGGTGCACGACGTCATCGACGAGCCCGAAGGCGCCGTCATGGTCATGGAGCTGGTCGACGGGTGGTCGCTGGCGGACCGTGTGCAGGGCCGCGGGCCGCTCGCCCCCCGCGAGGCCGCGTGGGTGGTCTCCGAGGTGCTGCTCGCGCTGCACGCCGCCCACGAGGCCGCGGTCGTGCACCGGGACGTCAAGCCGCAGAACATCCTGCTGACGGCGGCCGGCGTGCCCAAGCTCACCGACTTCGGGATCGCCCGCAACGCCGACATCGACACCATCACCCGCCCCGGAGCGAGCGTCGGGACCGACGGCTACATGGCGCCCGAGCAGCGCGAAGACGCGGCGCTGGTCGGCCCACAGGCCGATGTGTACGCCGCTGGCGCCACCTTGTGGTTCGTGCTCACCGGCGAGCCGCCGGGCGATCTGTTCGATCCCCAGACCCACGCGCGCCTCGCCGCGGTGCCCCGTGAGCTCGCCGCGATCATCACCAAGGCGACGCGGCGGGAGCCTGCGCATCGTTACGGATCGGCGCTGGAGATGGCGCTGGCGCTGCAAGACGCCACGGTGGACCTGCGGTCCGGCGGCATCGGCGCGCCGCCGATCGGCCTGCCGCGCGCGCGGCCGGAGGTCATCGATTGGAAGCAGCTCCACACGCTGCTGCCCCCGCCGAAGGTAGCGCCGAAGCCTCGGAATCGGGCTCGGGTCCTCGCCGTCGTCGGGGTCGTCGCGCTCTCGTTCGTCGGCGCGGTCGCCGCTGCGGCGCTGATCGTGCGGTTGCCCGCCGACGACGGAGGCGTGGCCGCCGCGGCGCCCGTTCAGCTCGAGCAGCTGCCCCAAGAGACCGGGACCGGGATCCTCCACGCGGAGCCCGCGGCGCCTGCGGCGGCGCCCGCGCCCGCAGCGCCAGCCCCACGCACCGCGCCCGCGTCGGCGGCGCCCGGCGGCACGTTGTTCGTCAACTCGTTGCCGTGGAGCAGGGTGTTCGTCGACGGGGTCGAGGTCGGCAACACCGCGTGGTCGGGGCCGGTCCCGGGCGGCACGCACACGATTCGCCTTGTCGCAGGGGACGGGCGGGAGTACCAGGGCACCGTTCGTATCGGTGCGGGTGACACCCGCTTGTGTTGGGACTTTCAGTTGGATGGAGCTTGTCTTTGACCGCAGTACACCTCGGCGTCGCAGCCTCGTTGGCGGTGCTGTGTTGGGTGCCCGTCGCGGCGTGGGCCGACGAGCCGGTGGTGCACGCCGCCTCGGTCACCGACGCGATCGAGGTCGCGACGCCGTGGGTGGGCGAAACGTCGGTGTATGCGCAGGGCTTGTCTTCGTTGATGGCGGACAAGGCGCCGCAGGTGGTGCAGACGTCGACCTGGAAGCCGTGCGCGGGCACCCCGGAGTCCCAGGATCGCCTTCGAATCCTGCTCGACAAGGCTGAGAGCGACGTCGCGAACCTGCGTCCGGCGGCGCGCGGCGCGCTCGACCAGGCGGTCGCTGCGATGGGCTGCCTGCGCGATCCGCTCGACGCGCGCGTCGCGTCGCGTGTGTACTTCTTGCGTGGTGTGGACGCCGTGCGCGCCCAGAACAAGGCAGAGGCCCTGACCTCGTTTCGGCAGGCGCTGTTGTTCGACGTCGGGCTTCGGTGGGACGCCGCGTTCTCTCCGGACGTCAAGGTCGTGTTCGACGAGGCGGTCGATACGATGGTCGGCGAGCCGCAGACCGCGCGCCTCGTGTTCGCCCCCCACCCTGGCGACGGCTCGTTGTGGGTCGATGGCCGGGAGATCGCGCTCAACCGGGACGAGGTCGTGCTCGCGGCCGGGGACCACGTCGTGCAGGTGAAGCGGCCCCTCGAGGAGACGGTCGACACCGGTCGGTTGGTCGTCGGTTCGAGCGACGTCGCCGTGCTGGTCGTGCCTGCGGCGGTCACCGACGAGGTCCTCGCGTGGGTCGACATGCCGGCGCAGGCCACGCGGCTCGGCGCGGTGCTGTCGACCGCGCTGCCCGCCGGGAGCCGTGTGTGGATCGTGCCGGAAGATCGTACGGTGTGGTCGGGTACGGTCGGAGGGGAGTATTGGCGCCGCCTCGACGCGCCCGAGCGCACCGGGAACCCGCTGCTCGTCGCCGGCGCGACCACGACTGGCGTCGGCGTCGCCGGGGCGGTCGCCGGCGCGGCCCTGGCCCTGGCGGCGCGTGGGCGCGTGACCGGCTGGGATGCCCCGGATCGCGCGGTCTACGACAAGGCGGCGTCGACGTACGCGCTCGGTCGGGTGGTGGGCGTCGGTGGTCTCGGGGTCGCCGCCGCCGGGGTCGGCCTGTGCGGCGCGGCGGTGGCGATCGGCGGTGGAGCGTCGGTGTCGGCGAGCCCCGGTGGGGTCGTTCTTCACGTGGCGCGGTGACTGGCGGCGTTGGATTGCCGCCCCGCGGTTGCGGCTCACGCGCGCGGGTGCGATGCTCCACGGACCGGGCCTGACGGGCCTTGGGAGTTTGGCATGTGGGTTCGCTTCTTCGCGGTTTGTGCGCTGTTGGTCACGGTGACGGGGTGCATTCGCTTTCCTCCGTTTCCATGGGCAAAGTACGACGTAGACGGCGATGGCTACACGATCGACGAAGGCGACTGCGCGGAGGGCTGGGCTGAGGTCGGCCCCGACGCGCCCGAGATCTGCAACGGGATCGACGACGACTGCGACGGGATCGTCGACGACGGCGCCGAGGGGCAGATCCTCGTCTTCGTCGACGAGGACGGCGATGGCTTCGGCACCGGCGACGTCCTGACCGCGTGCGAGGTCGCGGAGGGGTTCTCGGAGGTCGGCGGCGACTGCGACGATGGCGACCCCGCGATCTACCCGCAAGCGACCGAGGTGTGCGACGGCGTCGATCAGGACTGCGACGAAGCCGCGGACGACGGGCTCGTGGTCGATCTCTGGTACCCGGACGCTGATCACGACGGGTTCGGCGCCGAGGTCGAGGGCAGCGAGGGGTGCGGCCCGCCGGAAGACGACTGGGTCAACGCGACCGGCGATTGCGACGACGGCAACTTTGACGCGCATCCGGGCGCGTTCGAGGTGTGCAACGGGGTCGACGAAGACTGTGACGGTGAGATCGATGACGGCTACCCTGAGTTCACCTGGACAGAAGACGCCGACGGCGACGGGTTCGGCAACGACGCGACGGCCTCCACCGGCTGCAAGCCGCCGGTCGACGGGTACGTGCTCGTCGGCGGCGACTGTGACGACGCCGACGATCAGGACTTCCCAGGTCAGACCGAGACGTGCGACGGCGATGACGACGACTGCGACGGCGTGATCGACGAGGACCCGCCCGAGTGGTGGCGCGACGCCGACGGCGACGGGTTCGGCGATCCTGCGGCGGCGTCCTTCACCTGCGCCCCCGCCCCGACCGACGTTGTCCCGGGCACGCCCGATTGCGACGACGCGTCGGTGGCTACTTATCCAGGGGCGACCGAGGTGTGTGACGGCGTCGACAACGACTGCGCGCCCGTGCCGTACGAG
>CAIUDO010000561.1 GCA_903897935.1 uncultured Pseudomonadota bacterium | reverse complement strand
GACGGCGACGTCGCGGCGAGCAGGATGACGGGCTGCCCGTCGAGCGTGGCCTCGACGACGTCCCGCACCGAAGCGCCCGCCAGCGCCGAGATCAGCGTGGGCGGCTCCGCCCACGTGCGCCCTTCGTCGTCGCTGACCACCACGCGTCCGAGCGCCGCCCCGACCTCACCATCTTCCCCGACCGCCCACCACCGGCGCCCGCGCACGACGAGGTGGTTCAGGCGACCCACCGGGACGAACACCTCTTCCCAGGTCTCCCCTCGATCCTCGGACCGGTACGCCCGATAGTTGCCAAGCCACGCGACGCGCCCGGTCTCGGTGTGATCGTCGGGGATCGAGATGCTGTTCGCGTACACACCCGGGTTGCCGACCGATGAACCGTACAGGTTCACGCCGCCGTCGTCCGTCCAGTAGGGGCCGCTCCCGTACCCGCCGAACCAGATCCGACGATCTTCCGGCCAATCCGCGGAGAATGCGACCGCCCGTGTGTAGTCCCCCGGGATGAGCTTCGCGACCTCGAACGTCACGCCCCCGTCCCGCGACGACGCCACGCCGTTCCACCCGGCGACCACGCGCACCAGCCCGTCCTCGCTCATCCACGCGTCGACGTACGCGTCGGTCGACGCGGTCGCGTCCCCGACCGCGCCGTAATCGACGCCGGCGACCCGCCCGTCGACCTGCCACGACTCACAGTCGTCGGACGACACGAACAGGGCCTCCTGGCCGGTCGTCGCCAACAACCGCCCGTCTTCCATCGCGACGAGCACCGGGATCTCCCCGGTCGCTTCGCCCGTAGAGGCCACCGGGAGGTACCCGCACGGCTTCCAGATCGCCTCGACCCGGTCGAACCAGTACACACCGTAGTCCGTGCCCGCGAAGTACTGCTGGTCGTACTCGGCGAGCGCGTACGGCACACGATCCTCGTCGAAGCCGGGCACCGGCAGGAACACGCGCCCACCGTCCGGAGATCGGTGCATGCCTCCCTCTTCGTCGATCGCGAGGATCACGCTCGGGTCGGTGGCGCTGAACGCGACCGCGACGAACACGACGTCTTCGAGGTGCGGGACCATCGCGCGCACGTCGTTGACGTCGCCGACGAACAGCCCCACCTGGGTCGCGACCACGAGCGCGGTCCCCGACGTCGCCAACGCGTTCGACGACACCGCGGTGCCGCGTGCGTCGGCGCCGGGGCGCCCGCGCACGTCGGTCGGCAAGCGCTGCTCCTCCCAGTCGTCGCCGTCGAACGACGTCCACACGCTGCCGTCGGCGGCGAGGATGACGAGGCGATCGAGGGCCCACGCGAGGTCGACCACCGTCTCGTCGCGGACCGGCGACCACACCGGATCGAAGTGGTTGCCGAAGTCGGTCGACCGCATGAGCGCGATGTTGTCCTCGATGTCGATGACCGCCCACACGTCGGCGCCGCCCGAGTCCGGGTCGACGGCGATCCCGGCGACCGGGACATGGGGACGGTGCGCGAGCGCGGCCGCGGCGACGAGGATCCACATCAGATGACGAGCGCCTCGGCGTGGCGGGGGGTGCGACCGATCGCGAACGCGTCGAGCGGCACCTCACCGCCGTCGGGCAGGCGCACCGCCACGACGTCCCGCCCGGCCTCGGCGAGCGTGAGGCCCGCCAGCGCGGTGAACGGGCCGAACATCGCGCCGTGCCCGGAGAACCCGACCAACCGGATCAGGTTCGGCACGCGGGGGTCGTAGCCGAGGAACGGGTTGTGGTCCGGGGTGACCGCGTAGAACCCGGTGGTCGTGGCGGTGAACCCGTCGAAGTCCCCGACCGCCGGCAGGTGCTCGGCGAGCTGCATCCAAGCCTGGAACGGCCGCGCGTCGAGGTCACCGCGATGCGAGAAGCCCGCTTCGACCTGGTCTTGGCTCTCGTAGCTGAAGTCGGGCTCGGGCGCCGCGTCGTGCGCCCACCCGACGAGCAACGATTCGCCGTTCTCCGGGCGGCAGTACACCCCGTCGGGGCAGATGACGAGCGGCCAGGAAGCCAGATCGGTGGCCGAGATCTGGCCAGCGCGCCGCAAGAACCACAGGTACCGGCGCGTCGGGGCGACCGGGAGCGGCGTGCCCCCGAGCGTGGCGCCGAGGCGGGCCGTCCACGCGTTCGTGCAGTCGATGAACAGGTCCGCTTCGAAGGTCCCGGCCGTGGTCTGGACCGCGCGCAGCCGCGCCCCATCGTAGGCGGCCCCGACCACCTCGGCGCGCTGCACGAGCTGCGCGCCCAGCGCGACCGCCCGGGCGGCGCCGTCCATGTAGACGCGCTCCGGGAACAAGAACCCGTCGGTCGGACACCACGTGCCACCCACGATCGACCGCCCCACCCACGGGAACCTCGACCAGAGCGCGTCTCCTTCGAGCAGCGCGACCTCGGCCAGCCCGGCGTCGCGCTGCATCACGACGCGGGCCCGCGCCTCCTCGAGGCCGTCGGCGTGCACGAGGAACAGGTACCCGTTCTGCGCGATGGGGAGCAGGCCTCCGGCGGTCTCGGCCGCGAAGTCCCGGTAGAACCCCACGGCGTAGCGCATCGCGCGCACGGTGGCCGGGGTGGAGAACTGCTGCCGGATGCCGGCGGCGGTGCGCGAGCTCGATCCGGCGCCGACATGCCGAGCTTCGAGGAGGGTGACGCGCCACCCCGCGAGCGCCAGCGCGCGCGCGGTCAACACCCCGCTGATGCCCGCCCCGACGACGACGACGCTCCGGCCCGGCGTACCCATCGGCCCTCCGCGGCGGCAGCATACCCGGCCGGTGAAGCGCACGGAGGCCCCCGATCGGAACGACGACGACGCGCCGCGCCGCGCTCTGACGACACGCGGCGCGGACGGTGGAACCGAGCGGGGACCGCCAACAAGTCGCGGCCCCCTCGCCGACTTCGCGCGCCGGACCGACGATCCCCGACCGCAAGCCGAGGTGCGCTGTGCCCGCCGTGCTGTTGATGTTGCTCGGAGCCTGCTCCGACCCGCCGCCCCCGCCCCCACCCCCGCCCGCCCCCGAGCCCGTCGCCGCCCCCGCGCCGCCGCCCCCGCTCCGTGTGCGACGCTCCGCCGGCAGCGCGACCGTCTACGTGACCGCCGGCGGCCGCGCCTGCGCGGATCCCTCCGCGGCGCGGCCGACGGACTGCCACATCAGCCGCGTTCCCGTCGACCTCGACGACAACCTGCCTCGCCCCGCCGAGCCCGCGGTCCGCTCGGCGACGAGCGCGGTGTGGGGCGTGCAGGTGAGCCCGGACGGCGCCCACCTGGCGTTCCTGGAAGGCGGCGCCGCGGGCGCGGTCGTTCGCGTGCGGCCGAGCACCGAGCGCGATCCGTCGGTGATCGGCGAGGTGGTGTCCACGGGCTTGCTCGACCCTGCCGGCGTGGCGTGGTTGTCGCCGACCACGGTGCTCGTCCACCAGCCCGACGCAACGGCCGGCTGCGCGCCGTCCGGGGGCGGGTGCGGCCCGATCGCCGGCTGGCACGACGTGTTCGCGATCACCCTCGACGGCGCCACCGCGGCCGGAGCGAGCCGGCAGGTGGTCGGCAACGAGCGTACGAGCCTGATCGGGTTGTCCTACCTCAGCGTCATACCAGGTTCGAGCCGCGTCTTGGGCATGGCGCGCACGGCGACGGGCGCGCCGCCCCGGTGCGAAGACGCGGCCACCTGCGGCGCCGTGACCGCGCCGCAGCCGCGGTTCGTCGACCTCGAGACCGGGGCGACGTCCGAGCTCGCGATCACGGGGCCGTGCGCCGACCCGACGCCGGTCCCGGGCAGCGCGCGGATCGTCTGCGTCGCGGGCACACCGACCGCGCCGACGCTGGTCACCGCCTCGCCCACGCGCGACGCGATGCCCGCGGCCGAGCTGCTGCGTTTGCCGCGCGCGCCCGAAGACCTGTCCCCGCTCGGGGGGGCGGCGAAGTGCACCCGGGTCGACCTGCGCAGCCCCCGGATGTGCGACGACGATCACGTCGCGGTGATCGCGTCGTGCGTGTGCGAAGGCGCGGACTGCGGGGCCGGGCGGACCGACGGCGCGCTCGCGTACGCGCGGGCGTTCCTGGTCGACGTGTCCGACCCGAACGAGCACGTGTGGACCGATCTGCTCGCGGGCATCGAGGCGACCGCGGGGGTCGACCGCGGGGCGCTGTTCGCGCGCGACCTCGTGTGCACGGACGCGCTGCTCACCGAGGGCCAGGCGCCGCCCACCGACGGCCTGCGGCGCGCCCGGCCCCCGCCCCCACCCCCACCGGGCAAGAGCAAGAAGGCGGGTTGAGCGACGGGCCCGGCTTCGCGTGAAGGGACCGGTGCCTGACATCGTTCGCGCGGCCGCATTACTATCGCGCGCGAGGAGGAGTTCGGATGAAGCACGCGGCGCCGCTCGTGTTCTTGTTGGCGTGCAATCAGGTCTCTGACCTGACCGAAGACGTCCTGTCCGAAGTCCCCCCCGAAGCCGTCCCGGACAGCGTGCGAAAGGCCCTGCCAGTGACCGAGGTCGACGCCTACGTGACCGCCGGGTTTGATAGCCCAGCCCGCACCTGCCACTTCAGCCGGATGGGCACCGCGGGTGGCGAGTCCTGCAGCTTGTACCGGTTGCGCCTGGACCTGTCCGAGAACCGCGCGGGCGACGTGCGCACGATCATCCGCTCCGACGAGGCCGGCGTCTACGAGCCGTCGATCAGCCCCGACGGCACCCGGGTGGCGTTCGTGCGCGCCTCCCGCGACGGCGGGCAAGTGCAGGTCCGGTCGCTGACCGGGGCCGTCACGTCGTTCGGGGTCACGGTGTCGGACGCCGACGCCCGCGCCCCGCAGTTCCCGACCTGGCTCGACACCAGCACCGTCTTGTACAGCACGTCGGATCCGGCCGCGCGGTGCGTCACCCCCGACGGCCGGTGCACGTCCATCGACCGCTGGGGCGACATCTTCCGCGTCCCCGCGACCGGCGGCGCCTCCACGGTGTTCCGCGGCTCCGGCGAGACCGGCGGCGCGTCGTTCAAGGACGCGCGCATCAGCAGCGACGGCCGCTTCGTCACCTCCCACGGCGACACCGCGTCGGGCAGCATCGCCCGCGACGCGACCTGCCCCGCGGCGGGCGCGTTGTCGTGCAGCGACCTGCCCACCTCCGACAAGCCGGTGCCGCAGGTGTCCTCCACGGAAGACGGGCGCACGTGGTGGTTCAACCTCGAGAACGACGAGCCGGGCCGCCACTTCCCGCTCGCCGGGTGCGCGCACACGCACCTCAACCCGAGCGGCGACACCATCCTCTGCACCGAGCAGAAGACGCCGGAGCTCAACGCGCCGCCCCTCACGAACCGGATCTACGGCGTGCCGTTCGACCCCGCCGCGGAGCCGGGTGGCACCACCGTGAAGGTCAAGCCGCTGTTCACCCACAAGGCACCCGAAGACCTCTGGCCCCTGGCGCCTGGCCAGGAGTGCATCAAGATGCTCCACAAGTACGCCGAGTTCTGCGGTGACGACGACCACGTGGTCACGACCGTGTCGTGCGAGTGCGACACCGAGTCCTGCGTCGGCCAGGGCAGCGCGACGGCCTCGAAGGTCATGTACTCGAGGATCTACCTGATCGACATCACGGCGCCGGAGTCCCCGGTGTACACGGACCTGACCGGCGCGATCGAGCGCGCCGTCGGCGTCGAGCGTGGTGGGCTGCACTCGTTCACCGCGACGTGCTCGACGGCGCTGTCCGACGCGGGCTCCGACGCCACCGCGCCCGCGCCGATCCCGGACGACGCGACGCCGCGTGAGCGCGCCCGCGGGCAGCCGCAGAAGCGCCCCGAGCCGGGCGCTGGCAACAACGGCGGCGGTGCGCGCCCTCGCCCCGGCGCCGCCCCCGGCGGCGGCGCCCCTGGCAGCCGGCGCTGACTGGGAGCAGCTAGCGCTGCTACGAGCGCCGCGCGCGACGCCGCGTGACGAGCGCCGCGGCGAGCAGCGCCGAGGCGAACCCGGCTCCCCGACCCGCCGACGCGCAGCCCTTCGGCTCCTCGCACGCCGCTTCGTCGACGAACCCGTTGCAGTTGTCGTCGACGCCGTTGCCGCACTGCTCGGCCCGATCGAGGCTGCGCCCGGGATCGTAGTCGTCGCAGTCCTCCCACGCCGGGGTGCCGTCCAGGTCCGCGTCGGGGAACACGAGGTCGTCGACGTCGGCGAGCGGCGGGAAGTCTCCGTCGATGGTGCGCTGGCCGGACTGCACGATCGCGACGCCCTGCATCGTTCGGCGGTCGCTCACCGCGGGCGCGACCATCACCGCGTCTTCGACGTCGTCTTCGTCGAGGTCACCCACCCACGACACCGAGTGGCCGAGCATCTCCCCGGCCCGCCCGACGAACACGCCGAGCGGCTGGAGGTCGAGGTCGAGCACGTGCACCGCGCTGTCGTCCGGGGCGCCGACCAGCACCGCTGGCCCCGCCGCGACCGCGTACCCCGCGCCCGACCCCTCCGGGCCGCTCCACGACGCGTACGCCGCGTCGTCCATGGTCGTCACGCCGTCTTCGAGGCCGTCGATCAACCACACCCGACCCGCCGCGAAGTCGAGGTACGGGCTCGACACGACGAGATCGTCGTCGCCGTCGTCGTCGAGGTCCACCGCCTGCAGGCCCATCCCGCACGCCGCGTCGCGCACCTCGCAGTACAGCGTGGCGCGCGCCTCCGACATCGGGTGCGGCTCGGGGCGACCGATCGGGTCCGCGACGATGTCCGAGTAGATCTGCAGCTCGCCGCCGAACGGGACCCCCTGTGTGCCGATCGTGCCCACGACGAGCTCGTCGTGGCCGTCGCCGTCGAGGTCCCCCATCGCCAACCGCCAACCGAGCGCGGACTTGCCTGGCGCTTCGCCGATGATGCTCGCGGTGCTGTACATGTCGGCGAACTGGGGCGCCGAGATCTCGTCGTGGATGCGGTCGTTGTGGAACAGCCACACCCGGCCCTGCTCCGGCACGTCGGGGAACCCCGCTTCGTCACGCTCCGCGCTGTCTTCGAACGGCGCCGACGCAGCGAGGTCCATCGTGCCGTCGCCGTCGATGTCGCCGTACGCGAACGCCGATCCGAACGCATCGCCGGGCTCGCTGCCCTTCAGCGTGACGTCGGTGAGGCCGACGTCGGGGTCGGCGGCCGGGACGATCGGCGGCAGGCCGCCCGCGAGCGGCGCCCGGAACAAGAACCCCTCCCCCTGGTCGTTCTCGGTCAGACCCAGGTGGTTGGCCCCGATCAACGCGGCGTCCGGCCCGCCGTCCGGGTCGGGGACGGTCAGCACGGCCGACCCCAACCAGTCGTGCTCCGCGTTGCCCAGGATGGTGACGTCGGCGTCGTCCAGCCACACGTTGCCCCGCGCCGCGGCGTGATCGAGCAGGTACGCCCGGCCAGCGGCGTAAAAGTCCGTGTGCCCCGAGTAGCTGCCGATCAGCAGGTCGGCGGCCCCGTCGCCGTCGAAGTCGCCTGACACGACCGGGCCGTGCAGGTACTCGAACCCGGTCGCGCCCCACAACGTCGCCTGCGGCTCACGCCACGCGTCCCACTCTTGCGCCTGCGCGCTCGCCGACACGCCGAGCGCACCGGCCGCCACCACCGCCCGCTGACGACGGCGGATCATCAGCACCAGCGCCGCGAGGCCGAACACGCCCGCCCCGGAGGCTGGGCTGCCGACCGCGCAGCCACACCGCGCCGCCTCCCCGGTGTCGTACCCGTAGCAGTCCTTGTCGACGCCATCGCAGTCTTCGTCGACGCCGTTGCCGCACGCCTCGGGCGCGCCCGGGTACACGGTCGCGTCGGCGTCGTCGCAGTCGGTGATGCCGAGGCCGTCGCCGTCGCCGTCCGTGACCGGGTGCGACGGGAAGATGGCCTCACACGACGCGTCGAGCGCCGGCGGGAGCGTCTCGGCGGTGATGACCACCGCGAGGCCGTCCGAGAAGCCGTTCACGCTCGCCCACGGCGCGACCGCCGCCATCCACGGGCGATCCTGGCCGTGCGGGTCCGGGCCGGGGTGCCACAGGACCGAGGCGCCCGCCTGGCCGTCGATCCAGCACCCCTCGAGCACCGCGACCTCGGACTCCGACAGCGGGCCTTCTTCCGTCGTATCCACGACGAACGAGATCTTGCCGCGCGCGAGGTCCCACCCGGGCGACCCGATCGCGAGGATCGCCTCGTCGTGGACACCGTCGGCGCGGGCGACGCCCCACCCCGTGAGATCGACGGTCTCCTCCCCGACGTACCCGGGCTGACCGTCGAGGGTCTGGTCGCCGGTCTGCCCTTCCAGCAGGTACACGCCGCCGGTGCCGAGGTCGCGCTCCGCCACCGAGACGACGACGCGCCCGTCGGCGGTGGTGTCGAGCAGCCAGGGCACGTGGTCCCCGTTGACCGACCCGCTGATCGTCCCGATGGCTTCGGTGTCAGCGAGCTGCGTCGGGTGAAGCTGCTGCTCTGCGACCGTGCCGACCGAGAAGATGTAGGCGACGCCGGGCCCGGTGATGACGGAGTCCGGGTTGTCCGGATCTTCTTTGACCGCGTCGTCGGAGAGGACGTGCGGGCCGCCGATGACGAGGTCGTCGACGCCGTCGCCGTCGACGTCCGGGATGCGCGCCGCCGCGCGACCGAACAGGGTCTCACCGCCGTCTTTCACGTACCCGACCTGGGCGCCCTCGATGTTCCACTCGGGCGGCGTGGCGCCCAGATCGAACGCCATCCGGAGCGCGCGCGGGTTGCCGGGGCCCCACTCGGTCTGCCCCGCCAACACGATGCCCACCCAGCCCGTCGCGACGTCGCCGTTCGGCGTCGCGAACGGCACCCCGAGCATGAGGTCGTTCTTCCCGCCGGCGTCGCCGTCGACGTTGCCGACCGCGAACACGCGGGAGCCCAAGCGGGCGAACTTCTCGGCGCCCGTCATGTACGGGTAGTCGCCCAACGACCCGGCCTCGAGCCGATCGCTGTCACTGTACAGGATGTAGACCTTGCCCGACACGTTCGCGGCGTCCGACGTGGCCTCTGGCGCGCCGACCGCGACCTCGGGGTAGCCGTCTTCGTCGGTGTCGCCGATGGACGCGACAGAATACCCGGCGTGATCGACCGGCTGCTCACCGGCGAGGAACACGGCGTGGTCGGCGACGAGGCTGTATTGGCCGAGGTCGGCCACCTCGTACACGATCCAGACGCCGCCTGCCTCGTGGAAGCCCGACGTGTCGTCCCACGGAGAGCCGAGCACGAGGTCGCCGAGGCCGTCGCCGTCCATGTCTCCGGCCGGCACCGCCGAGGTGAACGCCTGGTTGTCTCCGGGGCCGACGACCGACGGCAACGCGTCGAGCGACCCGGCGAAGGACGGGAGCGCGATCAGGACCAGCAGGGAGGCGCTCATCGAACGGTGACCGTGCCGGACATGCAGTGGAACGGCTGGGTGGTGTGGCCGTGGGTGTGCATGTCGGACTCCACCGCGGCGTCGGTGTGGTGGCCGATGCCGGAGTGCCTGTGGCAGATGAAGTTGTAGCGACCTGGGAGATCGAACACGTACGTCCACGCCGACGACCCCTCGAGGTCGATCTTACTCGACACGATCTTGCCGTCGGGGCCGAGGAGCTGCACGTCGTGCGGCTCGTTCTGCAGGTTGCCGGCCTCCACCGCGTCGTTGGTGAACGACACCGTGGTGCCGGCGTCGACCACGATGTGGGCGGGGCGGAACCCGTTGGCGCCCTCCGGCACGTACACCTCGGACTTCGGCACCGCGCCGTAGAACGACCGCGGCCCCGACAAGCCCTGGGCGCGCCCCGAGACGGCGACGACCCGCCAGATGAGCGGCTTCGTACCGTCGATGACCGAGGTGACCGACGCCCACTCCTCCTCGGTCAGCGCGTACGACGTGCCCCGGATCGGCCCGAAGTCGAACCGGCCGGCGGCGGAGAACGTGCCATCGACCCCGACCTGCACCACCGACATCTCGGCGTCGGTCGTCCACTCGAACACCGGCGGCGCCGCGACGACGTCGCCGATGATCGGCGCCACGAGCCCCACCGCGACGCCCGCGCGGTCGGTGGGCGCGCAGCCCTCGCCATCGGTCGGGTGGTTGCGCTCGGTGTCGGGGCAGGCGTCCCACGCGTCGGCGACGCCGTCGAAGTCGGCGTCTTGCCAGTCGCTCGGCTCGGAGACCACGATCTTCTCGCCGGCCGCGACGCCGGTGAGCTCGACGACCGCGCCGTTCGTAAACGTGACGCGCACGAGGTCGGCCTCCTCGGCGGTGCCCATGCCGATGACCACCGGGAGCGGGCCCTGCGAGTCGAACGAGGTGTAAGCGCCGACCCAGCGCGTCATCGTCTGGTCACCAGCTTCGACCTCGATCTTGGCGCCGATCTGGCTCGGGTTGTGCGTGACGCCCTTGACCTCGACCTGGATCCACGAGTTACCGAACTCGCCGCGCGCCTGAAACAGGCGGTTGGCCGCGGGGCGACGGCCGAGGCCGTTCGTGATGAGGACCTCGGGGTACCCGTCGCCGGTCATGTCCCCGGGCACCACCGACCAGGTCAAGCCGTCGGCCTGGTAGATGCCACCGCCAAAGCACACCTTCGACCACGTGAGATCGCCGTTGTTCAGCAGGACGTACGGCGGCGTGCCGATGCCCGACAACACCAGGTCGAACAGGCCGTCGTTGTCGATGTCGACGGGGGCGTTGCCGTGGCCGTCGAGGTACTCGAGCAGCCCCGCCTCCGCGGTCCGATCGACGAAGTGGTCGCCCTCGTTGACGAACAGGTTGTTGCCCGACCACCACTTGTCGTGCGTGACGAGGAAGATGTCGGGGTCCCCGTCGTTGTCGAAGTCTTCGCACGACGGGCCGATGCCGAACCGCTGGAACGGGTCCGACACGCCCCACTCGAATGCTTGATCGAGGAACGTGCCGTCTTTCTGGTTGATGAACAGGTGGTTGCCGAACTCGCGGCCCGTCGCCACGAACATGTCCATCCACCCGTCCAGGTTCACGTCGAGCACGCAGCTGCCCTTGCCCGACGGGTCCCCGGCGATGCCCGCTTCGACGCTCACGTCGCGGAACGTGAAGTCACCCTCGTTGTGAAGCAGCGCGTTGAACCCCGACCCGTCCTCCGGGCCGTTGGTGAAGAACACGTCCAAGTACCCGTCGCGGTCGTAGTCCAGCATGAAGCCCTGATGGCTCCACCCAGGGTGATCCGCGGCGCCCGCGAACGCGGTGACGTCGGTGAACCCGCCGCCGATGTTCTTGTAGACGAGGTTCCGACCGTTCACGGTGACGTACATGTCGGGCAGGCCGTCGTTGTCGAGGTCGCCGAGGTACGGCGCGCGGTCCTCGCACAGATCGTCGACGCCCCACGCGCCGCCGACCTCCTCGAACGTCATGTCGCCGTTGTTGAGGAACAACAACGACTCGCCGTTGTAGTAGACGGCCTCTTCGGCGCGCGACGGGCCTTGGTTGGCCATGATGTCGTAGTCGCCGTCGCCGTCGAAGTCGTTGATGTTGGCGCCGAGCCCGTTGGCGTACGCCCGCACGCCGGACTCGTCGGTGATCTCGTCGTAGATCACGCCGAGATCGATGTCTCCGGCGTCGGCGTCGCACTCGGACGTCTGGGCGGCGGCGAGGCGCGCCCACAAGAGCAGCATCAGCGCCACGACAACCTCCGCGCCGGCGTGGCGTAGCCCGCCGACTTGTCTTCACGCGCGCCTACCACCCGCCAGTACGCCTCTTCGACGTCCGCGGTGGCCTGGAGCTCCGGCACCCGGGCCACCGTGCGGGTGGCGGCCGGCGCGAACTCGGGATCGTTCGACACCTGCACGAGATAGACGTCGCAATCGCCGCTCCAGCGGAACGCGACGCTCAGGTCCCGCTCGAGCTTCTCGTCTTCGAGGGGCGTCTTGAGCAGCACGCCGCAGCCGGCGCGCTGGTTCTCCGTGCAGCCCCGCGCGTCTTTGAGCGCGCCGATCTCAGTGCCCGGGCACTGGTCGCGACTGTCGGGAACGCCGTCGCAGTCGACGTCGTCCGCGCGGTCGGCGCAGTAATCGGGCAGGCCCTCGACAGGAGCACCACAAGCCGCCGCGAAGGCGACCACGAAGCATGATCTACGCATACCCCTTCCTAGCCGCGCGAGCGGCCGACCCGCAACGCGGCATGTCAGACACCAGCGGCAGGGCTTACGGTTCCGGCGGGTCCTGGCTGACGCCTCCGCCGAGGGGTGCCGTCGCCGGCCGGTTCGACCGGATATGCTCGCCCGCCCGTTGGCGGAGCCAAAATGTCCGTGCGCCACCTGCTCGTCGGCAGCGCCATCATCGGCCTGTCGCTGACCACCGCCGGGACCGTCACGTTCTACGACGAGTCCTTGCCGTCGACGATGAACCCATTGTTCTCGCGCTCAATGGTCGACGTGCGCGCCCATGAGCTCACCTTCGACCGGGTGTTCTACCGGTCCGGCGTCACGAACGACCTCAAGAGCCGGGTCGTCGAGAAGTTCATGACGATCGACAACGGCGCCGGGCTCACGCTGTTCCTCAAGCCCGGCATCAAATGGCACGATGGTCGCCCGCTCTCCGCGGAGGACGTGTGCTTCTCGGTCGACGTGCTGCTCGACCCGGCGAACGCGAGCCCCGGCGCGCGCGGCTACCGCGAGTCGATCAAGAGCTGCACCGCAAACAAGGACGGCTCGGTCACCGTCGCGTTCAAGCGCATCTTCCACAACCCTCGGGAGCGTCTCGGCTTTCACCTGATCCCGAAGCACATGTTCCCGAGCACGACGATCGACCCGGCGGGCGCGTTCTCGACCACCCCGGTAGGCACGGGCACCATGCAGGCGGTTCGGGATCGTCGGGAGGTCCGGTACACGCCGTTCGCGAACCCGCACCACGCCACGCGCATCGAGGGGTTGGCGCAGGCGGAGGGGCAGGACCCGTTCGTCCAGGTGCGCACGCTGCTCAACTCGGGAGTTCACGGCGTCATCTCGGTGGCGCCGCGCTTGCGGCCGGAGATCGCGGCGTCGGACGACGTCGGCTTGCAGTCGTACGATCTGCGCTCGTGGTGGTTCGTCGCCGTCAACACCGCGCGCGACGCGTTGTCGAACCGCGACGTCCGGGCCGCCCTCGACTTGTCGATCGACCGCAGCGCGTTGCGGCAGCTCACGGTCGGCTACACCCCGGACGACCCGGACCCGGCGTGTACGTTCGTCAGCGGCCCGTTCGTGCCGTCGTCGCCGTACTACAACCGCGCGGTCGCGGTGCACGAAGGCGCCGATCTCGCGGCCGCCGCCGAGCGCATGAAGGCCGCGGGCGCCACCCAGATCAACGGCCGCTGGATGTGGAAGGGGCAGCCCATCAAGCTCACGATCGGCCTGCACGCGCCGCTCGAGACCGAGGCCGAAGACCTGCTCGCCCAGCTCGGCAACCAGCTCCAACAAGCCGGCTTCGATCGCCAGGTGTTCAAGGTCACCAACGACGACTGGGCGCGAAAGGCGCTGCCTGGGCAGCTCGCCGGCCAGTTCGACCTGCTGGTCGGCAAGTGGTCGTTCGGGCTCGTCGAAGACGTCAACCCGCTGTTCCAGACCCGGTCCGGCGAGAACGGCGCCTACAACCTGTTCAACTACTCGAACCCCGCCGTCGACGGCTTGTTGGCCAAGTACAACGCCGCGCGCACCGACACCGAGGCGCGCGACGCCTACCACGCGCTCCACGCCATGCTGGCGACCGAGCTGCCCTACTTGTTCTTGTGGCGCCTCAACACCCGCAGCGCGTGGCGCAACGAGGTTCGAAACAACCTCATCTCGCCGTACTTCTACTTCACCGAGTTCGACGGATGGTCGTTTGAAGGCTAGGATTAGGCGACCGGGCCGCGCGTGGTGACGAGCCCTGGCCTGATCCCGGGCGCCTTCGGCCTGGCGCTCGCGGCCGTCTCGGTGATCCGGGTGATGGCGGGCGCGAACGCGCACCCGGAGGCGCTCGCCGAGGCCGTCGCGGTGCGGCTGGCGGTCGGTGATCTCGACGGCGCCGACAAGGTCGTCGGGCTGGCGCCTCGCGCGCCGGTCGCCCGGGTCGCCTCCGCCATCGTCGCGGCCGCGCGTGAAGGTGGATCGGTCGACGCGGCGGCGGCAGCGGCCCTCGCGGGTGCGCGCGCCGACCTCGAGGACATCAAGCCGATCCGCGGCTTCTCGGTCACCTTGTCGCTGCTCGCGCTCGCCGACGGGTGGTGGCATGGCGCGTCGTGGGGGGTCGGCCTGATGGCGGCCACCGCCTTCTTCGGCTGGGGGCTCGCGTGGTTGCTCGCGGTCAAGGCCTACGAAGGCGCCGTCGCGCAGACCGCCGTCATGGTGCGGGCGGCTGCTTCCACTGGCCGTCCCGATCCACGTCCACCCGCATCGGGTTCGTGAACCCGAGCGGCACGTACCCGGGCGCCACCTTGGCGTAGACGCCGCCCACCGCCGGCGCGGGGTCGTCGATCGGCCACCCCGCCTCGACGATGACGAAGCCGTCTGCCGCGAGGTCGACCGGCCACACGAACCGGCCGCGGTCGACGACGCCCGGCAGCGGGTCGGCGAGCGGCTCACGCGCGACCACCACCCCGTCGACGACCAGCCGGACCTCGTGCACCGGCACCCACGGCGCGGCGCGCACCACCGCCTCCACCGCGCCCTCGTGCCCCTGGATGAGGCCTCCGGGGCCGATCTCCGCGGCGTCCATGCGCAAGACGGCCTCCACCATCGGCCCGGTCGTCACCGTCACGCGCCCCTCGACGAGGGCGTCGCGCAGGCCAGCGGCGGTGGGCGGCCCGTACACGACGTTGCTCGGGAACCCCGCGAGCTCGACCGCGACCGAGTGGCTGTCCGAGTTGCCGGTGCCGGTCACCACGACGCCGTGGCGCAGCAGCACGAACCAGTCGTCGCGGGTCGCGCGGTACAGCGGCCAGCTCGACCGGTTGACCACCTCGAGCGCGTCGAAGTCGAGCCCGCCGGGGCGCCGCGCCCACCCGTCCGGCGCGGCCAGGTCGAGACCGAGCTGCTCGAACAAGCCAGCTTGACCCTCCGCTTCGTGCCCCGCCGCCCCGATGTCCATCCCGCGCGGGTGGTTGAGCTGCAGGATCCGGTCGCCCGGCAACGCCCGCCAGGCGGACCAGTGCTTCGCCGGGTCGTGGGGCGCCATGTCCGGCAGCTCGGTGCCCGGGGCCAGCGGGAACACGTTGTAGTGCGCGATCGGATCGCCGGACGCGCCCATGCGCGCCTCCGTCCCGGTCACGACGACGAGGCGGCCGGTCGGATCGAGCGCGGCGTGGGCCTCGGCCGGGTCGGACACGAGGTTGTGGTCGGACATCACCACGAGGTCCAGCCCGGACGCCATCAGCGACGCCCACCGCGCGCGGTCGGGGGTGTGGCTGTCGCGGCTGTCGAGCCCATGCACATGAACATCGGCCAGGAACGCCGATGCCGTCGGCACGACGCGGTCGACGACCAGCGTGACGACGTGGTCACCGGAGGGTGGGACCTCGTGCACCGCGACGCCGTCGCGCACCCCGCGCGCGCCGTACAGCGTGTGCGGGCCCTCGTCGAGCCACAGCGTCACCTCGCCCTCCGGCGCGAGCGCGGCGTCGATCGCGGCGTCTCGCCCGGTGGGGTCGAAGCGGCCGGCGTCGGGGCCGCCGTGCAGGACCGGCCCGTTCGGCCCGTAGACGACCACCCGACCGGGCACCGGTGCGCCCCCGGCGTCGGTCAAGCGGACGACCACGCGCCGCGGCGGCCGCGCCCACTCGAACGTGCTGGTCGCCGACCGCGCGCCGCCCGCGGACACTTCGATGACGTGCGACCCAGGTTCGACCGCGGTGAGATCCAACATCGCGAGGAGCTGCGGCCGGCCCTTCGCGCTGCGCACGCGGGCGAGCGTGTCGACGTAGGGCGCGCCGTCGACGGTCACCGTGACCTCTCGCCCGGCGTCGGACGGCGACAAGTCGACGATCAACGGGATCATCGGCGTGACGACCCGGGACCCGTCGGACGGGCTGCGCACGCGAGGCGCGCCGTCGTTCGCCGCGCGCGGGGCGGGCGGCGGGGGCGGGGCCAGCGCGGGATCGGTGTCCTGACAAGCGACGGTGAGGAGGAGGAGCCACATACGGGAGGTATACTCCGGGGGCCGAGGCCCTCGTGATCGAACTCCTGCGCCCGCTCGCGCCCAAGGTGGCGCCCAACGACCTGTTCGACGCCGCGGCGGCGTTCGACGTGCTCGAGGCGTCCGCTGGCTACGTGTTGTTCGAAGAGGGTGAGCCGGACGACGCGCTCGTGATCGTCGTCGAGGGTCGGGTGGCGATCCGCAGCGACGGCTTCGACATCGCCACCATCGAGCCGGTCGGCGTGCTCGGCGAGATCGGGGCGTTCGGTGGGCACGTGCGCATGGCGTCGGCGGTGACGCTCACCAACACCGTCCTGCTCGTCATCGAGCGCGACGCCTACAACGCGATGTCGAAGCGCGGCAACGGCGTCGCGATGGCGCTCGAGCGGCTGTCGTTGCGCCAAGGCGTCGCTCGATACCGGGCGACGCTCGACAAGCTCGCCAGCGTAGCACTCCCGGGCGAGCTGACGCCGGTCGTGCCGAACGCGCTGCCCATCAAGGCCGACCTCGCGAAGAAGCTGGCGTTGGGCCCCTTCAAGGGCGTCGCGGGCGAGGTCGTGGCGGTGTTGGCGCGGCGCGCCCAGCCGTGGTTCGCGCCCCCGGCCCACCGCCTGCCGCCCGGCGTGCACCTGATCCTCGCGGGGGAGCTCGACCAGCAGGTCGGGGCGCCCGGCACGATGGCGACGGTCACCCTCGGCAACGGCGACGCCATCGGCATCCTCGCCGCGGTCGACGGCGGTCCGGAGCCGCACGTGCGCGTGCTCGAGAACGTCACGTGCGCGCGGTTCGAGCCCGCGGTCGCGGCCGCGCTGATCGAGGCCGACGACCGGGTCGGCAGCGCGTTCCGGTCGGCGCTGCTCACCGCGCTCGGCAACCAGACGGCGTACGCGAACGCGCGGTTGACCGACCTGTTGCGGCGTCGATCCGGCTGATCGTCAGGGCCTGGCTGGTGCTCGGCGCGGACATGTGACGTCGGCCGTCACCGGGCCGGCGTGTCGCCCTCGACTACGAGCACCCGCCCCGCGGCAGCGACCCCCGGAGGAACGAGGCGCGGTGATCGGGCGCGGAAGTCGACGCGAGCGATGATCGCGCGCGCGGAGATCGACGCGGATGTGGATCGGGAGCGCGGAAGTCGACGACGAAGCGCGGAATCCGACCACCGCCTACACTCGAGTGAGGCGTCAGCTGCAAACGCTTTGTTTGCCAGGGCTCCGCGGCGATCTCAGCCAGAAGCGCACCGCCTCCGTGAGTTCTGGTTTCACTGCGGAGGCTTCGTCGAGTCGCGCGAGGGCAGCAACCACGATGTCGTCGCCGAACCTGTTGCGCAGGTAGGTAGGGAGTTGCTCGATCGAGGGGTCCCACCCCGGCAGCACGAGCAAGAGTAGCTCGTCGAGCGGAACCCGAGGCTTCGGATTCAACACCTCAAGCAGCCGGCCCGCGTACTCCTGTGCGAGGCACGTGTTGCGCGGCGGATCAACGAAGGCCGCGACGAGTGCGTCGAACTGACCTTCCTCCGGCGTCTGCCGGAGCCGTCGTCTGAGACGTTCGAGCTCTTGATGGTTGAGGGACGGCCACCGCTCGGATGCAGCGACGATTCGCGCGATGAACGCGTCCCTTGTCATCGGCCTTCCGAACTACGACGCGCTGGCTAACGTACGTCAGCGTTCAGCGGCGGCGAAGCCGTCCGCTGGAACGGTCTGTTCGGCTCGCCGCTGGTGCGTCATGCGGCGGAGCGAACGTTTTCGAGAATGACCTTGGGATGGCGGACGGCGATTCGCAGGAGGGCAATCGCCGGGCCCTCCGGATGGCGCCGCCCCTGCTCCCAGTTCCGAAGCGTATGGACGCTGATGCCCATCGCCGATGCGAACTGCTCCTGGGTGAGCCCGATGAACCGACGTACCGCCAATACGTCAGCACCCGACTCGAAGCGCCCCTCCATGAGACGACGCCTCAGGCTCACGGTGATTGCGCGCTCCAAGTCTGCCGCTGTGATTTCCGGGATATCCGACATGTTCATTACCCACGGTGCGTTAGGAACAGTTCTCGCTCTCGTGGCATCGCCCAACGCGCGCTGATGATGCGGACGGTCTCATCGTCGCGCTCCGTCCAAACAACGAGAACCAAGCCCCGTCTGTCGGTCCGATCGCGATGAACCGCTCCTCGGATTCGGAGTGCGCGTCGTCGAAGATCTCCAGGTAGTCGACTCCAGAAGTAAACAATTCGCTCGCTTCCTCGAAGGAAACGCCGTGCTTGCGCACGTTGGACTCGGCCTTCGCAGGATCCCACGAGAAGTGCACGCCGACCATGTAACGGCGGCCCCGCGCTAGGTCAACGGCTTAGCGGTTCACCTCGAGAAAGTGGCTGGCGGGCCGGGCTCGGCCTACTCTCGACGTCGCTCGTCTGTCGCCGAACGTGAATTGGACTGCCCTGCCTAACCCGCCGCTGGCAGCCTGACCGCCCGCACACGTGCAGCCCAACGCCGCCCGCTCCAACCCGTCACCCGCACATTCACCGACCTCACCCGCCATTCCCGCGGCGTCCCGTCCCACCAGCGCCCAGCCATGCCGATCCGCCCAACGCCGACCGTCCTGCTGCTCGACCCGCGCCACCTGGGCCTCGATCGGCCCGCAGCCGGGCGCGCAGGACCGTACCTCGGTCCTTGACCTTGACAGGCTGGGGCGGTGTCGTTCCTGGACCAGGCGCGCGGTCCTTGGACGGTGGCGGCCGCGTCAACCTCGGCCGACCGATCGGGTCGCCAGCGCGTTCCGGTCGGAGCTGCTCACCGCGCTCGGCAACCAGACGGCGCACGTGAGGGGAGCTCGACCAGCAGGTCGGGGCGCCCGGCACGATGGCGACGGTCACCCTCGGCAACGGCGACGCCAACGGCATCCTCGCCGCGGTCGACGGCGGTCCGGAGCCGCACGTGCGGGTGCTCGAGAACGTCACCTGCGCGCGGTTCGAGCCGGCGGTCGCGGCCGCGCTGATCGAGGCTGACGATCGGGTCGGCAGCGCGTTCCGGTCGGCGCTGCTCACCGCGCTCGGCAACCAGACGGCGTACGCGAACGCGCGGTTGACCGACCTGTTGCGGCGTCGATCCGGCTGATCGTCAGGGGCCTGGCTGGCGCCTCCGCCGCGAGCGGGGGTGCGATCCCGGCCTCCGCGGATTCGCGGCGGACCGGGCCCCACTTCCGTTACCGACCCTCTCTGCGCTCGCTTCGGTTCTCACGACTTCGTCGGAAGAACCTACGTCTCCCTTGGTCGGCGCCTCCGGGTCATCGTCGTCGAGACCGCGACTCGGAGGGCGGGCCACCCCATGCCCCGTGAGGCGCGGAAGCGGTGTTCGCGGGACCGCTGGAGGGCAGCCTGACGTTCTACGACGCGCAGACGGTCTCGATCGCGCACAACAGCGCTGGCGCCGAGGCACGGGCTCGTCACCCCGGAGACGTGGCCATCGCGCGCGGTCCGTATTACCCATCAAACGTGGAGTAATACCGTGCCCGATTACGAGCGGATAAGCATCACCATCGAGCCCGACCTGCTTCGGCGCCTCGATGGCCACATCGCGGCGCACGGCCACGCGAACCGGTCCGAGGCCGTGCGTGACCTCATCCGGAACCTGCTGGTCGAAGGCGCACGCGCCGACGGGCCGGTCGCGGGCAGCCTCACGCTCGTCTACGACCACCGGCAACGCGCGCTGTCTGAGCGCCTCGTAGACGTCGCGCATCACCAACACGGCATCGTCTTGTCGACGCTGCACGTGCACCTGGATCACGACACCTGCATGGAGATCTCGGCCCTTCAAGGCCAACGAAGCGAGCTCCAACTCTACGCCGGTCACGTCCTGGGCATGAAGGGCGTGCTCCACGGGACGCTCGTGATCTCGTGTGAGCGGGCCTGAATGACCGCGTGGGCGTCGTTGGTGTGGTGCGCGCGCGCGTCCGAACCGCCCGCCGATGGCGACGTGCTGGTCGTCGAGGCGGACCGCAAGAACGGCGCCGCCAGCGAGCGGTCCCTCGATCACGACGCGATCGAGGCGACGCCCGGCCGGTCTACCGACGACCTGCTGAGCGCGATGCCGGGCCTGCACCAGTCGGCGCACGGCGGCCACGGCAAGGCATACCAGTACTTCCTCCGAGGCTTCGACGCGGTGCACGGCGCCGACATCGCGGTCGACCTCGAGGGCGTGCCGCTCAACGAGCTGTCGAACGTCCATGCGCACGGCTACCTGGACCTTCACTTCATCCCGCTCGCCCTCGTCGAAGGCGTCGATCTCCACCCCGGCGCGTGGCAAGCCGACGCCGGTGACTTCGCCATCGCGGGCTCGGCATCGTTCACGCTCGGCTTGCAGGAGCCCGGCGTGACCCTCGGCGGCGGCACCGACACCAGCGGCGTCGCCACCATCGCGTGGCGGCCCGCGGCCGCGTCCACGGGAACCTTCCTGGTCGGCGACGTCGACATGGGCCGCGGCGTAGGAGACGCCCGCGACTGGCGACAAGCGCGCGTCGGCGTCGGGGTCGCTGGGGACGTCGGGGGAGCGCAGGCCCGCGCGTGGGCCCTCGTATACGATGGTGTGTTCGCGTCTCCGGGCGTGCTGCGCGAAGACGACCTGCTCGCTGGCGAAGTAGGGTTCTACGACGCCTACCCGGGCTCGGGCGGCGGCCGATCGACCCGGGCCCTCGGCGCAGCGTCGATCTCAGGGGGCGGCGCGCGCGCGACCGGCCGCCTCTCCGTGTGGGCCGGGTACCGTGCCCTGGCGTTGGAGCAGAACTTCACCGGGTGGTACGACGACGAGGTGCACGGCGACGGCACGGTTCAGCGCCACCAAGCCGGCACGTTCGGCGTCGACACCCGCGGGTGGTGGCGGCCGGGGTCCCGACTCGCCGCCGAGGCCGGAGCGACCGCGCGCGTCGAGCCTATCCATCAGGAAGAGGCCGCCATCGACACGACCGGTGACGTCTGGGAGGAGCGGGCCACCCTCACCGCGGTCCAGACCGAGGTCGGCGCCTGGGCAGCAACCCCGATGCGTGTCACACCATGGATCGACGTGACGCCCGCGGTGCGGGGCGAGGTGTTCTTGGTGGACGTCGACGGCGCCGCCACCGCGTGGGCCCCCGTGGTCGCACCGAAGCTCGCGGTCGTGCTGTTCCGAGGTTCACGGCTGACCTGGTTCGCCAACTATGGTCGCGGCTACCGCTCCCCCGACGCCCGCGGCGCTGGTGACGGGGGGCGCGCTCCCGTCGCGCTCGCGGACGGGGTCGAGCTCGGCGCCACCGCCACCCCGGTGAATCGGCTCGCGCTACGGGCCGCCGGCTTCGCGACATTCGTTACGGACGAGATTGTGTTCGATCACGTCGAGGCTCGATACCTGGCGACGGGCACGACGCGTCGGGTCGGCTTCGACGGTGGGATCGTCGTTCGTCCCCGCGACGCCCTGCGCATCGACGCCGACATCACCTGGACCGATGGCCGGTACGCCGCGACCGGCGAGCCTATCCCGTACGCGCCGCGTCTGCTCGTCGTCGTCGGGACCTACGCGGAGGCGTTGCCCATCGGACCTCACGCGTTGACCGCTGGGCTTCGCGGGGTGGTGTTGGGCCCGCGTCCGCTGCCGGGCGGCTTCTCCAGCCACCCATCGGTCACTGCCGACCTCACGAGCACCCTGTCGGTCGGGCGGTGGGCCGTCGGGCTCGAGGTCGACAACGCGCTCGGCGCCCGTTGGCGCGACGGCGAGTTCATGTTCCCATCACGGTGGGACCCTACCGAGCCAGCGGCCGAACTGCCGGTTCGACACTTCACCGCGGGCACGCCCACCGCGGCCCGTGTGTCGCTCACTCGGAGGTTCTGATGACCGTCATCCTCATGGCGCTCGCGTGCG